>NZ_NFLY01000003.1:0-93650 GCF_002161155.1 Massilimicrobiota sp. An105 | reverse complement strand
TTGGCAATGGCCTTGAAAGAATCGTTATTTTTTAGACCATTTTCAATTGTGATTCTATCAAGAGCAGTTAAATGTTTCTGATTAGCCATGATGAGCACCTCCAGTAGAAGGAATACCCACTATTATTATAAAAGTTTGCAGAATTAAATTCTATCATTGGATTTGTAAAATTAAATTCCATATAAATTGATTTAGGGATGGAATTTAGTTTTTCAATTTACGATTCATTTTGAATTCAACCTTTATTCATGTTTTTGATTTCTTTTTTGAGTAATTATGATATAATGATTAGACTGAGAGGATGTGATACGATGAATTTAGACAAACTATTAAATCCAAAACAAAAGGAAGCAGCCACTTATTTAGATTCTCATTTACGTATTATTGCAGGAGCAGGAAGTGGAAAAACACGTGTTTTAACATATCGTATTGCTTACTTGATTGAAGAAGTGGGGATTGAGCCTCGACATATATTGGCTATTACTTTTACAAATAAAGCAGCGAATGAAATGCGTCAAAGAGTTGTGGATTTATTAGGTGAATATGCTTCAGGAGCTCTTTTATGTACAATTCATTCTTTATGTGTCAGAATATTAAGACAGCATATTCATGCTTTTCATTATCCTCATCATTTTGTTATTATGGATGAAGAAGATCAAAAATCATTATTAAAGAAGATTTTTAAAGATAAAAATATTGATAGTAAAACAATGAGTGTAAAAAGCTGTATTCATTATATATCATCATGTAAAATGGCTGAAATCTCACCACAAAAAGCGTATAAATTAGCAGGAGATTTTATAGGTGAGGCCAAAAAAGCAATTGTTTATCAGGAATATGAAAAATATAAAGAAGAACATTTTATGCTGGATTTTGATGATTTGTTGTTGAAGACTGTTGAATTATTTGAGAAATTCCCAGAAATTCTGGAAAAATGGCAACGTAAATTTCAATATATACATGTAGATGAGTTTCAGGATGTTGGAAATATTGATTATAAATTGATTCATCTTTTATCAGGTCAAGCAACTTTATGTGTAGTTGGAGATCCTGATCAGACAATCTATTCTTTTAGAGGTTCTGATGTGAATTATATAATGAATTTTGATAAAGATTATTCTCATGTCAAAACCATTATTCTTGATCAGAATTATCGTTCTACAAAAACAATATTAGATATATCGAATAATTTGATTCGAAAAAATAAAAATCGTTTAGAAAAAGATTTGTTTACACAATTAGAAGATGGAGATAAAGTTGTGCACTATTCAGCAGGCGATGAAGAAGCAGAAGCTGAGTTTGTCTGTCAGACAATTGAAAATATTATACATCAGGTTGATGGTGTGAATTATCATGATTTTGCGATTCTCTATCGTGCTAACTATTTATCACGTTCTTTTGAACAGAAATTAATTCAGCATCAGATTGATTATAAAATATTTGGTGGATTAAAGTTTTTTAATCGTAAAGAAATTAAAGATGCATTAAGTTATTTACGCTTAATGGTATTTATGGATGATTTATCTTTTGAACGTATTATTAATGTTCCTAGTCGTGGTATTGGTCAAAAAACACTTGAAAAAATCCAACTGAAAGCGATTGAGTATGGCATTAGCTGTTATGAAGCCGTTTGTTTATATAGTGATGAAATTGGATTGAAAGGTAAAGTGAAAAAAGCCATCAGTGAATTTGTACAAGCTATTGAAAAAGCAAGACAATCAAGAAATCCTTTGGCTGATGTCTTTGAATACTTATTGAAAGATATTGGTTATTTTGAAATGCTAAGAAATGATGAAGATGAAAATCGTATTCAAAACATTATGGAGTTAAAAAACTCAATTGCTGGATATATGAATACCCATCCAGATAGTGCTACTTTTGAAAGTTATTTACAGGATATCGCTTTATATACATCACAAGATGATATGACACAGGATGAATATGTATCATTAATGAGTATTCATATGGCTAAAGGTCTGGAGTTTAACTATGTCTTTGTTGTGGGATTGTCACAGGATGTCTTTCCAAGTTTTAGAAGTGTTTCTGAAGAAGGAGAAGAGGGGATGGAAGAAGAACGTAGATTGGCTTATGTAGCATTTACGCGTGCGAAAAAGCGTCTATATCTGACGGATAGTCAAGGATTTAATTATATGACGAATTCTCCTAAAATGCCTTCTCAGTTTATTGATGAAATTGGTGTAGATCATGTTGAACACATTGGTAAGCCTTCACCATTTAAAACAAAACAATTTGTACATTTAGGTCCAACTGTTGATGAGATGATAGGTGATAATGATATTCATGACTGGAAACAGGGCGATTTTGTAGAGCATGATGTCTTTGGTAAAGGTGTTATTGTTAAAGTTCGTGGAAATACTTTGGATATTGCTTTTTCCATGCCATATGGTTTAAAAACACTGATAGCACAGCATAAGGCTTTAAGACGTTTATCGTCATAAAAATGATGTGAAAATAAGGATAATTTTGGGTGATGAATTTTGATGTTTTGTATTTGATTCATCATCTTTTTTTGATATAATGAGCAAGTGAATGGAGTGTGTAAAATGACATTAGAAAGATTGAATGAAATCAAAAAATTATTAAATGAATATAATTATCAATATTATGTCTTAGATAATCCAACAGTATCCGATCAAGAATATGATCGTTTGATGCAAGAGTTGCAAAGTATAGAAGCTAAACATCCTGAATGGGTAACTCCTGATTCACCAAGTCAACGTGTGGGTGGAGAAGTCTTAGAAGGATTTCAGAAAATTACACATCAAAGAATGATGTTGTCTTTAGGAAATATTTTTAATGAAGATGAACTGAGAGAATTCGATGATCGTATTCGTGATGTGTTTCCTCAAGCTGAATATGTCTGTGAGTTAAAAATAGATGGCTTAGCTGTTTCATTAGTTTATGCTGATGGACAATTGAGTTATGGAGCAACACGTGGTGATGGAACAATTGGTGAAGATATTACGCATAATGTCAAAACAATTAAATCTATTCCATTATCAATTGATTATCAGGGAGATTTTGAAGTGCGTGGAGAAATCTATATGCCTAAAAAATCTTTTGAACAATTGAATCATCAACGTCAACAGGCAGGTGAAGCCTTATTTGCGAATCCTCGAAATGCGGCTGCCGGAAGTGTTAGACAGTTAGATTCAAGTATTGCTGCTAAACGTGGCTTAGATGCATTTTTATATATGGTGCCAACGGCTCAGGAAGTAGGGTGTCAAACACATAAAGAAGCTTTAGATTATATTGCAAAACTGGGCTTCAAAGTCAATCCTATGACACGTGTTTGTGCAAATATTGATGAAGTATGGAATTTCATTATGGAAATGACAGAAAAACGTCAATCTTTGCCTTATGAAATAGATGGTATAGTGATTAAAGTGAATAATTTAGCATGGCAGGAAAGATTAGGGTATACAGCAAAAGTTCCTAAATGGGCTATTGCCTATAAATTCCCAGCTGAAGAAGTTGTCACAAAACTTAAGGATATTATTTTTACAATTGGAAGAACGGGTCAAATTACGCCAAATGCGGTTTTGGAACCTGTACGTGTCGCTGGTAGTACCGTTCAACGTGCGACATTACATAATGAAGATAACGTTGTTCATAAGGATATTCGTGTTGGCGATTATGTTGTGGTCCGTAAAGCAGGAGATGTTATCCCAGAAGTTGTTCGATCTTTAAAAGAAAGACGTGATGGAACAGAACAGAAATTTAAGATGATTGATGTTTGTCCATATTGTGGGACACCGCTTGTTAGAAAAGACAATGAGGCTGCTTATTATTGTTTAAATGAACATTGTGATTCTAAGAAGATTGAGCGCATCATTCATTTCGCATCTCGTGATGCTATGAATATAGAAGGATTAGGAGAAAAAATTATAGAACAATTTTATAATTTAGGTTTTGTTCGTTCTATTGAAGATATTTATAGTTTATCTAGTCATGAACAGGAAATTATAGATATAGAAGGATTTGGTAGAAAATCAATGGATAATTTGTTAGAGGCTATTGAAAAAAGTAAAGGTAATTCAATGGAAAAATTATTATTTGGTTTAGGAATTAAAGGAATCGGTGCTAAAATGGCTGATAACTTAGCCAAAGAATTTAAAAGTATGGATGCTTTGCTTGAGGCTTCAACAGCTAAGTTGCTTTCTATGCGTGATGTTGGCGATACACTTGTTCAATCTTTAAATCGTTTTAGAAGTCAACCTCAATCAATGGCTTTATTACAACATTTAAAAGATCTCGGTTTAAATATGAATTATCTAAAAGAT
Source organism: Massilimicrobiota sp. An105 (assembly GCF_002161155.1). NCBI lineage: Bacteria > Bacillati > Bacillota > Erysipelotrichia > Erysipelotrichales > Erysipelotrichaceae > Massiliimicrobium > Massilimicrobiota sp. An105. The sequence goes on along the minus strand of NZ_NFLY01000003.1, from coordinate 89,346 downwards.
ACATCTTTACTTCAAGAAAGTATTTTTAATGGAAAAACTGTTTGTGTCACAGGAACATTAGAATTGATGACGCGTAAGGAGATTAAAGAGTATCTTGCCAGACTAGGTGCTAATGTGACAGGTAGTGTATCTAAAAAAACAGATTATCTGATCTGTGGTCGTGATGCTGGAAGTAAACTTGAAAAGGCCAGAGAATTAGGTGTGACTGTATTAAGTGAAGAACAATTTAAGGAGGAGGTTGATTTATGAAAAGAATAATATGTGTTTGTATGTCTTTCTTATTGTTGTTGACTGGTTGTCAATCTTCACAAGATACTGTTGAAGAAGAAACAACAAACAATACTGCATCAATGGAGTCATTTGATGATACTTATTATAATATCGTCAAATTTGAAGATAGTGAACTGAGAGAAGATTTCTATTTGGACTATGGTGCAACATCTGATTTCTCTTCAATTGGAAGAGGATTACAAATTTTATCATCACAATATTTTTCAACTTCTGATCATTATATGAGTGAAGGTCAATATTTAAAGCTTGCTTTAAAACAAGAAATGGTTAAACGTGATAGTGATTATTCTTTACAGCCTGCTGCTGGAACAAAGATTGCCAATGTCAGTGATCCAACAATGGTTCAACAGATTCAAGAACAGGATTTTTGGGAAAAATCAGGTGATAAATATACTTTAAAAGGTGCGTCATTTGTGATTGTTCTTGATCCGCGTGATAAAAATAATGCTCGTTTAAAAACGCAGATGGATGATCAATCTATTTTAAATTATGGATATGAATGTAGTGAGAAATTATATGAAATTATTCAATCTCACGAAGATTTTGAAAAGTTAAAGAATTTACCTGTTTTAATTACGATTTATCAGGCCACGGATTTAACAGAAAGTACCGTAGATGGAAATTATATTTTAAAGACATATTGTGATGGTTCTTATGGAAATAGTGAAGAAGTAAATTTTGAAACTGTTTTATTTTCAAGTACACGTGCCGAAGAATTGGATGCCACAACATCTAATGAATTTGATATTATTAAAAGTAATTTAAAAGATGCAGCAACTGAAGCTGCAGGATTAGTAGGAACTGCCAGATATCAAAATGGTGAAATCCAATCAATGGTTATAGAAGCTCATTTAAACGTGAAAACAGCAACTGAATTGATGTATTTATCTTCTATTTTAGCGAATGGTGTTGATACACGTTTTTCATCTGATTTTGATATTAAAGTGCTTATATATTCACAAGATGAATTACAGGCGATTGTGATTAAAGATAGAGGACAAGACGTTAAAAGTTATTACTTATATTAGAGGATGGACTATGGACGAAAGAGAATTAATTCAATCATTAGCAAAAGATGTAAAGTTATCTGTTTTGGATGAAAACATGGATGCTTTCATTGAAGCATATCATCAATTTCTCAAACAGGTTCAAAGTCTAGAAAGTATTCAAACTGAAGGTGTAGAGCCTTTGGTTTTTCCTTTTGAGGTAGAAACTTCTTTTTTAAGGGAAGATAGTATACAGGATGTTATGCGTAGAGAAGATATTTTAAAAAATGCAAAACACATCAAAAATCAACAAATTCAGATTCCTAAGGTGGTGGAATGATGAATGTTTATAGTATAGAAGAATTGCATCAGGGTTTTAAAACTGGTCAAATTCTTCCTGAAAATTATTATCAGGAGATTTGGCATGAGGCTCAATATCAGCAAAAACGCTTAAATGCTTTTGCGCTTATGACATTTGATAAAGCACAACAAGATTTAAAACATGCGCAATTTCAAAATATTTTGAGTGGAATTCCCTATGTTTTAAAAGATAATTTTAATACAAAAGGGATTTATACAACAGCATCCAGCCGTATGTTGGCTGATTATTTACCTGTATATAATGCACATATTGTTGATTTACTGGAAAAAGCAGAATGCTGTTTAATTGGAAAAGCTTCAATGGATGAATTAGGCATGGGAACTATGAATATGACTGCTTTGACGGGACCTGTTTTGAATCCATGGAATATTCAAAGAGTTGCTGGTGGTTCATCTGGAGGATGTGCAGCATTAGTTGGAAGTGGCGTTGTTCCTTTTGCAATTGGGAGTGACACAGGCGATTCTATTCGTCGTCCTGCTGGTTTTTGTGGCATTGTAGGAATGAAACCTACATGGGGATTGATATCACGTTATGGTTTGATTCCTTATGCTGCCAGTTTAGATACGGTTGGTGCTATGACCAGAAGCGTTAAAGATATGAGTATTGTTTTAGAAAATATTGCTGGCTATGATGAACATGATATGACATCATGTACTAAAAAAGTACCATCTTATTATCAATCTTTATCTTCAGATGTATCTCATTTGAAAATTGCTGTCATAAAAAATGTATATGAAAGATTAACGAATTCACGCATAAAAGAAAAATTTATGAATTGTGTTTCCATATTCAAAAGATTAGGGACAACAATTCATGAAGTTGAATTTCCAGATACTTATCTTCAGGCTTTATCACCAGTTTATCAGATTATTGCTAATGGGGAAGCTACAAGTCAACATGCCTGCTTAGATGGCATTAAGTATGGCTTACAAAAACAAGGGGAAAATATAGATGATATGATTATACGTACTCGAAGCCAAGGTTTTCATCAAAACATTCAACAGCGTTTTATTTTGGGTTCATTGGCCTTGAAACAGGAAAATCAGGAAAAGATGTTTAGAAAAGCTCAACAGGTCAGACGACTCATTGTCAATTCGATTCAAGATTTATATCGTCATTATGATATTATTTTGACTCCTAATGGTGAGGGAATTGCTCCTTTTCTTAATGAGGCTAAGCAAGTTGAATATACATTAGTTGATGATTTTTTGATTGTTGCGAATTTGTCAGGATTACCAAGTTTAACTTTACCATGTGGTTTTGTTGACCATATGCCTGTAGCTATTCATATAATGGGGCGATGTTTTGAGGAACAGACTGTTCTCAATTGTGCCTATGCGTTAGAAAAATCGCTATCTTTTTCTCAGCAATATTGCCAAAAGGAGATTCAACATGTTTGAAACAATCATAGGTATTGAAGTCCACTGTGAATTAAAAACGCAGTCTAAAATGTTTTCTTCAGCTCCTGTTTCATTTGGACAACCACCTAATAGTCAAGCTCATGTTATAGATTTAGCGATGCCAGGAACTTTACCATCGGTTAATAAAAAAGCAGTGGAAATGGCTATTCGTGTTTGTCATGCCTTACATATGGATATAGACAGTTTGCTTCGTTTTGATCGTAAGAATTATTATTATCCAGATTTACCAAAAGGTTTCCAAATAACGCAACAATATCATCCTATTGGTAAAAATGGATATTTAGATATTGAAGTCAATGAACAGAAGATACATATCAATATAGAACAGCTTCATCTTGAAGAAGATACAGCAAAACTCACCCATGATGACGATTATACATTGATTGATTATAATCGTGCAGGTATTCCTTTGATTGAAATTGTGACACAACCTCAGTTTCATAATAGTCAGGAGGTTTGTGCTTATTTGGAAGCTTTAAGAATGATTTTGATTTATACTGATGTTTCAGATGCTATTATGGCTCAAGGGTCTATGCGCTGTGATATTAATATTTCATTACGCCCCGAAGGATCTCAAGGCTATGGTGAAAAAGTGGAAATTAAAAATTTGAATTCACTCGCTAATGTGCAAAAAGCGATTGATTTTGAAATTCAAAGACAGACAGAACTTTTATTGAATCATTGCTCCGTTCCAAGACAAACGCGACGTTTTGATGAAAAGACACAAAAGACAATAGCGATGCGTGATAAGGAATTATTAGCTGATTATCGTTATTATCCTGAACCTAATATTTTACCAGTTCGTCTACCATGGCATCGGATTGAAAGTATTAAAGATCATTTACCAGTGCTTCCAGCACAAAGACGCGATAAATATATTCATGAATATAAACTTTCAGTAAAAGAAGCTGATACGCTTTTATTGAATAAAGATTTATCAGATTTTTATGACCAGGTAGTTAAACAATGTATATATTATGATACAGTATGTCACTGGCTTATTGGAGATGTTTTGTCTTATCTTCATAAAAATCATTTACATATTCATGATATATTTGAAGTTCAGGATTTTGCGAAACTGATGAATATGACAGGTCAAGGAATTGTTTCTTCTAAACAAACAAAACAGGTTTTATCACTAATGATTTTAGAAAAAAAGGATCCTTTAACTATTATGCAAAAACATCATATTCAACAAATGAATGATGAAAATGTTTTGATAGAGCTGATTGAAGAACTGCTAGATAATCACTTTCAATTGGTTCAGGATTACCATCAGGGTAAGACAAATCTTTTAGGTTATTTTGTAGGACAAGTCATGAAAAAAACTCAAGGACAAGCGAATCCTCAAAAAACAAATCAATTATTAAAACAATTATTGGAAAAAAGAAAAACATAATGTTCTATACATTGTTCATGAATTTTGGTACAATAGAGAAAAAGTAGGTGAAAAATAATGGCAAAAAAATTTCATTTTGATGATGAAGACGATATTCAGGATGAATACCAACCTTCATCATATCTTGATGATTTAGAAAACAAAAGAGAAAATGTGCCTTATACTGCAATAGATGAAGAAGATGACGAGGAAGAGGAGCCAATGAAGAAAAAGAAAAAAGGTTTTGTTATGAAATGGTGGCACTATCTGCTCATTTTATTTGGTGCTTTAGCTGTTGCTTTTATTATTTATATCGTAGTTTTATCATTTAATAATGGTCCTGTCTACGGAGATCGCTGTGAAGGTATGGTGAGTATTTCTAAAGATGCCAGAGATTCAACTGTGTCAACTATGGAAGAAAAATATGATGAAATTGAATCAATGACACTTTCAACTGAATGTCGTCAATTAAAATTAGATATTACTTTTAAAGCAGGTATAAGCACTAAAGAAGCACAAAATATTGCAGAAGAAACAGTTCAAACTTTGGATGGTATTGTGGGAAGAGAAAAAGAAGATGGCCAAAAATATAGTGATTTATTTGGTACAATTGATGGTGTGACACAATATGAAGTCAATGTTTTCATGACATCTTCTGATAGTGAAGATTTTCCGATTTATGGAACAAAAAATATTCAAAATGATGAGTTTTCCTATACTTTAGCTTCTGTAAGAGATGAAGAAAGTGCAAAGAAAGCTCAAGAAACTTTAACGGATGAATAAAACGAGCTAAGCTCGTTTTTTTATAGGAGGACATATATTATTATGCAAAAGAATGAATATATTGAGGCAAAATGTATTGATTACACTCATGATGGGATGGGAATTGTCAAATATGAAGGAATGCCAATTTTTGTGAAAAATATGCTTGTTGATGAAATTGGAAAAATCAAGATTATTAAAGTTTTGAAAAAATATGCCATTGGAAGGCTTATTGAATTGAGTGATTCCAGTCCACTTCGTCAAGAAGCAAGATGTCCGATATTTAAACAATGTGGTGGCTGCCATTTACAGCATTTAAATCAATTGGCACAACAACAGTTGAAAACCAAGAGGGTTGCAGATACATTACTTAAAATTGGTCATTGTCAAGTGCCAGTTGAACCATGCCTCATGATGGAAAATCCCTGGTTTTATCGTAATAAAGTTCAAGTTCCTGTAGGAATGCATCAAAACCATCTCGTAACTGGATTTTATAAGCAGCATAGTAATGATATTGTGGCGATGGATCAATGTTATATTCAAAATGAGTTATCTAATCAGATCATCCCTTTTACAAGACAATTGTTGGAAGAAGTAGGTGAAAAGGCTTATGATAAAGTCACACATCAGGGAAATATTAAGCATATTCTTGTCAAATATGGTTATCATACGAATCAGGCTATGCTTGTTTTCATTACATATCAACGTTCTATTCGTCAAAAAGACTATTTAATACAAGCTCTTAAAAAGCAATTTCCACAGTTAAAAACAATCATTCAAAATTATAATCCTCGCCATGATAATGTGATTTTAGGTGATGATGTTATGATTTTAGATGGTGATGGATATATAGAAGATCAGTTATTAGGAAACACATATCGTATTTCTTTGAAATCTTTTTATCAGATCAACCCATTACAGGTGGAAGTCCTATATCAAAAAGCTATTGAATATGCCAATTTACAACCAACTGATGAAGTGATAGATGCTTATTGTGGGATTGGAACAATATCTTTATCATTAGCTCAATATGTTCATAAGGTTTATGGTGTTGAAATTGTTGAACAGGCAATTATTGATGCTAAAGAAAATGCAAAAAGAAATCATATTGATAATGTTGAATTTTATTGTCAGGATGCTGGTGAATTTATGGTTGATTTTGCGACAAAGCATAAACAAATTGATGCTGTGATTGTCGATCCACCTAGAAAAGGATGTTCTCAATTATTTTTGAATCAGCTATTGTTATTATCTCCTGATAAAATTGTATATATTTCATGTGATGTGGCAACTCAGGCAAGAGATATTGATATCTTGCAACAACATGGATACCATGCTGTGAAATGTCAGCCTGTTGATATGTTTCCACAAAGCTTTCATATCGAAAATATTGTGCTTCTTACAAAATAAGATAAAACCTATTGTTTTGGTTGACAAAAAAGTTAACTGTGTTACAATGGAGGTCGAATAAGTGGTGGAGTCTGTCATAAAGCTAATACGCTTTATTTATTCGAGAGTTTTACTTTATATGTGTAAAATAAAATATCTTGACAGATTCTTTTAGGAATCTGTTTTTTTATAAACAGATTTGAAGGGAGTTGTCATATAGGAAAAGATATGTGTTGAAATAGATTATTTTATAATTGTTTTATAAAAATATATGATATTTTATATCAAATGTTAATATTTATGGAGGAGAAAGATGGAAACGGTTGATTTTCATAAATCAAAGAAAAAGAAAGTCTTTTCACCTATGCGACGTATTGCTTTTAGCTTTTTTATGGTAATACTGGTAGGTTCTTTGTTATTGGCTTGTCCATTTTCAAATCAAGGAGCAGTTGCTCCATACATTGATCATTTGTTTATTGCAACATCAGCGACTTGTGTAACTGGCTTGGTGCCAGTTGTTGTCGCTGATCAATATACACTCATTGGACAACTTATTATTATTTTGCTTATTCAAATTGGTGGATTGGGATTCTTGACCTTATTGAATATGTTTATTTATGCTTTAAGGAAAAGGTTAACATATACAAATAAAATTATTATGCAGGAAGCATTAAATCAGAATTCTATGGCTGCCATTGGCGTTTATATTAAAAGAGTTATTAAATATACAGCTTTTTTTGAAATTGTTGGCGCATTATTATTATGTATTGTTTTTGTTCCTGAATTTGGTCTTGTGAAAGGAATTTATTATGGATTCTGGCATTCAATTTCAGCTTTCTGTAATGCTGGTTTTGATATTCTTGGTCCTAATTCTTTGATTCCTTATCAAACAAATGTTCTAATGAACTTGACGATTGCTGGTTTGATTATTGCTGGAGGTTTGGGATTTGTTGTTTGGATTGATTTAAGAATGTCTTGGCGTCACTATAAAGAAAATTTTAAATTTTTTAGGATAAAGACATTTTTCTCATCATTATCTCTTCATACAAAAATTGTTCTTTTAGCAACAGTCTCATTATTGCTAGGGGGAACATTAGTCATTTTATTCCTTGAATATAATAATCCAGGAACATTAGGACCATTGCCATGGGGTGATAAAATTTTAGCAAGTTTCTTCCAGTCTACGACAACGAGAACTGCTGGATTTGCTTCTGTTGATATGGCCTCTTTACATGATTCGACAAAATTATTTATGTCTATTCTCATGTTTATTGGTGGTTCACCAGCAGGAACAGCTGGGGGAATTAAAACAGCTACTTTAGTCATTGCATTAATGTATTTACATTCTTTACAGAATGGTTATGAAGTTGTCACAATGTTTAAACGTCGTATTGATGATCAGGTTGTGAAACGTTCATTGACTATTGCTATATTAAGTTTCTTTGTTTGTTCGTTGGGATTATTTATATTGTCGATGAATGAAGGTGCAGATTTTATTGATTTAATCTTTGAAGTCTTCTCAGCATTTGGAACAGTTGGTTTATCTGCATCACTCACACCAACTTTGACTGTCATAGGAAAAATAGTTATTATTATATTAATGTATATTGGACGTATTGGGCCAATGACAATGGTATTAGTCTTTGCAAAGAAATATAAACAAAAGAAAGGAAAGGACATCGTTTATCCAGTTGGTGATGTTCTGATAGGATAGGGAAAATGAAAAGTAAACAAGTTGTAGTATTAGGGTTAGGTGTTTTTGGTTCAACAATTACCAAAACATTATCACAGTATGGTTGTGAGGTTGTAGCAGTAGATAAATGTCCTGAGTGTGTACAAAGAGTTTCAGAATTTGCTACAAAGGCAGTTATTGGAGATATTACTGATAAAGATTTTTTGATTGATTTAGGAATCGAAGAATTTGATGTTGGTATTGTTGCTATTGGTAATCATTTAGAAGAAAGTCTTTTAGGTGTTTTGAATTTAAAAGAAATTGGTATTCCATATATTATCGCAAAAGCTAAGAATAAAAGATTTAAATCTATCTTAGAAAAAATTGGTGCTGATCGTATTATTCGTCCTGAAAAAGAAATGGGAGAAAGACTCGCACGAACATTGCTTAGAAAGAACATAACTGATTTGGTTGAACTTGATGAAAATTATAGCTTAGTGGAAATGAAAGTACCACAGGCATGGGTTGGACATACGTTATCTTCTTTAGATTTAAGAAAAAAATATGGAATCAATATTTTAGGACAACGTGATATGGAAACACAGAAAATTGAACTTTATGTTAATCCGGAACATGTCTTACGTGTAAATGATCATTTCTTAATGGTCGCTGAAACTGAAAAAATTGAAAGATTTGATTATTTAATTGTTTAATGTTGGCAGGTGAATATATGTCTATTGATGTAAAAAGAATATTAGGAACAGCTTTGTTAGAATTGAGTCAAAAAAAGCCTTTAGAATCTTTGACAGTATCGCAAATTTTAAAAGAAACAGGTGTCAGCAGACAAACATTTTATAATCATTTTAAAGATAAGAATGATTTGATCTGCTATGTTTATGATACATTTATTGTTCCTGATTTTCATGATCAGAATATGAATATCGATTTTCATGATTCACTATTAGTGACTTTTGAAAATATAAAAAAATATCACTGGTTTATGAAACAGGCGTGTCAAATGGAAGGGCAGAACTGTTTAAAGGATTATATTGTTGATCATTGTCAAGCTTTTGATTTAAAGTGGCATCAGGAGCTTTATGGCAAAGAACCTATGCCAGATGCTTTAAGGTTTGCAACAATCTATCATGCTCATGCATCTAGTAGTATGACATTATCTTGGATCCTTTCTGATATGCCAGTTCCATGTGAAGATATTGTTCAAATGATTGTTGAGATGCGAGGACTAGGAATGGATAAATTATTTCAAGATAGTGACAATTCTATTCATCCTTATCAGAAATAGACAAATTCATAGAAATGTCCATTTTTAGACAAAACAAAAAATATATAAATAGAAATCTCCTTCTTTTTATACTAAAATAAAAGTATAAAAGAAAGGAGATTTTTTGATGAGAAATATAGTTAAGAATAATAAAGGGCAGGCGGTTGCTCCTGATTCCATCCCTATAACAAAGGAAGCCTTTTATAGTGACCAGGAAACACGTATTTATTGGCTAGGTGGTGCAGGCATTATGATACACAGTTATCAGACAAATGTTATGATTGACCCAGTATTAGAAGGATTTGATATTCCTTTGTTGTATGAAGTGCCTATTTTATCACAGGATGTTCCACAATTAGATGGTATATTGATTACTCATATAGATAATGATCATTTTTCTCGACCTACTTGCCGTCATGTACAAAATGTTTGTCAAAAATATTATGCTCCTAATTATGTTGCAGATGTTATGAATGAAGAAGGATTTCAAACTGAAAAGCATGATATTGGTGATGTTTTTCAAGTACAGGATTTATCTGTTCAATTAACACGAGCACAACATAACTGGCAAAATGGTTCGAAAAAATGGCAATATCGTTATTGGGAAGAGAAAGATTATTGTGGTTATTGGTTAAAAACGCCTGATGGAACAATTTGGTTACCTGGTGATTCACGTTTATTAGATGAACATTTGCATATGCCTGAACCAGATGTTATATTATTTGATTTTGCTGATAATGATTGGCATATTACTTTGGATGGAGCAATTCAATTGGCTAATACATACCCTCAAGCTCATTTGATTTGTATACATTGGGGTAGTGTTGATGCTCCAGATATGACACCATTTAATGGTAATCCTGAAGATTTATACCAAAGAGTCATCAATCCTGATAGAATACATGTGTTGGCTCCAGGTGAAGCATTTGTTTTAAAGGGTGAATATTAATGAAAACATTATACCTCATGCGTCATGGTGAAACCTTGTTTAATGTTCTTCATAAGATTCAAGGATGGTGTGATTCTCCATTGACATCAAAAGGAATTCAACAAGCCCTTTTAGCAAAAAAATGGTTTGAGGAACATCAGATTCATTTTGATCATGCTTATAGTTCAACAAGTGAAAGATGTTGTGATACATTAGAATTAATAACGTCCATGCCATATCAGCGATGTAAAGGACTTAAAGAAAATAATTATGGCTTACTAGAAGGAGAACATGATTATTTGGCAGAAAATGATCCTCAAAAATGTGAAACCTATTATTTGCAATTTGGTGGTGAATCTAATCATACTTTAAAAGAGAGAATGGTTGATACATTAACTGCCATCATGGAAAAAGAAGATCATCATTCTGTTTTGGCAGTAAGTCATGGTGGCGCCTGTTTTAATTTTTTAAGAGCATGGCAAGATCCAACAGAAGAATTAAAAAAAGGATTTGGAAATTGTTGTATTTTTGTATATGAATATGGCAATCATCAATTTTATTTAAAAAATGTGATTAGACAAGACGATAAGTCATAAGAACTCTATGATGAATTTAAGTTGAGTTCACAATAAAAAATATATATTGAGATTTCATTGAATATAGGTAATAGTGCTAGATATGAAAAAAGATGATTTGGTGTCAAATCATCTTTTCTATATGTGGAATTGGATAAGCATATTTTTCAATATATATTAAATATCCTAAATTAATGGAAACAGGAATCATTAAAAACCAAATGGCTGCTAAAGAAAAAATGGACCATAGAAGATACGACAAAGCAACACCACAATGAAAACATAATAAAGTGCCACCAAAAAAACAACCTTTTTTGAGTTTTTCTTGTTTGATTGTGGTGTCCTGTATTAAAAAATATTCTGTCAATGATACAACAGTCTGTTTGATATTATTGGTTGAAAAAATAGTAGAACTTGTATATCCCATAGCGCCTTTGAAAATACACCATTGAAATGCTGTAACAAAAAAACAAGGATACAAAGCAATGATTGGCGGTATGTCTTCAGGAATAAATCCCAATATAACAATACATATCATTTCAAGATATAAAACAAGGTGTTTAAGATTCCATTGAGATTTATATGTTAAAACGGTGGCAATCATTATTGCTAGAATATATATAAGAAGGGCACCTATTCGCATTAAAGATTCCACATAATTAGCTCCAAATATATTTTTGATCAGTTCAATTAAATTAGCAGTTTGTGCAGATCCAAAAATATTCATTCTAGCAAAAATAGCATATCCACCTAAGAAACCACCTATCATAGCCATCAAAAAATGAAGAATAGCATCTTGATGATCTTTTTTCATTGATAACACTCCCTTAAATGCTTTTTTATTATATCACTCGACATCTATTTGACAATATATATTGATAAAAAATAAAAAAAATTTAAGTTTTTTATTGTTGAAAGGGCTTTTATTTTATATAATAGAAATATGAAAAGAGGCGAGGTTAGGTGTATTATATTTCACCATATGCTTTATATAAACTCGTAAAGCAATTGTTTCATGATGTCAATGATGTTAATGATATGACATTATATGCTTATCGTGAAAACAAATGTTGGAAAATTGGTTTTTCTAATGAGTATATTGATCAAATTCCTGATGATTCTATAAATATCAGTTATGAATTTAAAGATGGATTTTTAAAAAATAGTCCACAGCAGGCAACTGAGGAAATTATGAAAAGTTTAAGGCGTTATGAACAAGATCGTATATCTATATAAAAGCATAAGGAAAGCTGGTAAATGAAATGTTATCAGCTTTTTTATGTGAAAAAACATCATAGTGATTTGTTTTCATCACTATGATGTTTATTTTGATTATAAGTTTTGAGCGCTTTTTGATAATATTCACATTTATAATCAATTAAATCAAGTTGTTTTTGTAAATCTTGCATTTGTTTTTCAACAGTTTTTTTACGTTCTACAAACAATTCATAACGTTGTTGTAAAGAAATATCGCCTTGTTTGACTAATTCGATGAAATGCTTTATTTCTTTGATAGACATACCCGTGTTTTTAAAGCATTCAATAATTTCAAGCATACGAATATCATCCTCTTTAAAAATACGATAACCGGAATCTTTACGTTCAATATAAGGAAGCAACCCTTCTTTATCATAATATCTTAAAGTGGAAACAGGTAAATTCATGATTTTAGAAACATCACTGATAGAATAATTCATATGTTTTCATCTCCTTGTTTTTTATCATAATGGTTTTGAGTATAAAATGCAATATATCTTTATAACATAAGAAAGTATGAAATGATTTTTTGATACTTTTTCCTGTGTTATAAAGCCTATAAAGTCAATTGAAATCATTTGCGTAGTTATCAATCAAAAGAAAAGGTATAAAAAAGTTATTTTTTTTAGTACAATAGTAAAAAGGGGGCTTATCATGGAAATTAGAATATTGAGATATTTTTTAACAGTTGCAAGAGAAGAAAATATTACACGTGCAGCAGCAGTATTGCATATTACACAACCGACTTTATCAAGACAGCTTATACAATTAGAAGAAGAATTGAATACGCAATTATTAATTAGGGGGAAAAATAAGGTTACCTTAACAGATGCAGGTATGTTGTTAAGAAGAAGAGCAGAAGAAATTATTGATTTAGCTGATAAAACTGAAAAGGAATTTTTAGCGGCTGATGAATTAATAGCAGGGGAGATTTTTGTTGGTGCAGGAGAAATTAATGCTATGCATCAGTTAGGAGAATTTATGATGGATTTTCATTGTCGCTTTCCGCATATTCAATATCATTTGTATAGTGGCAATGCTGATGATGTTAAACAGAAAATTGATCAGGGATTTTTAGATATAGGGTTACTTACAGAACCAGTTGATATTGAAAAATATGATTTTGTACGTTTAAAATATAAAGAAGCATGGGGTATTATTGCACCTTTAAATAGCGAAATCGCTAAAAAAGAGTATGTAACACCTGAAGACATAAAAAAATTACCACTCCTTATAGGACATCGTTTAATTGTCCAAAATGAACTGGCACATTGGATGGGATTGGATATTAGTGATTTAAATATTGTTGCGACTTATGACTTGATATATAATGCTGCTATTTTAGTAGAGAAAGGGTTAGGATATGCGTTGTGTCTAGACAAAATTGTATATATGTCAAATCAATCATTGGTTCGTTTTGTTCCTTTAAAACCAGCCTATGAAACTGGAGCGGTTATTGTATGGAAAAAACATCAAGTTTTTTCGGCTACAGCGACGCGTTTTATTCAAGAACTTTATACATATTTTCATAAATAAATATTTCATGCTTAAAAAGTATGGCTACAAATACATAATAAGTATTAGACAGGTTATTTTTAAAGTTTTAAAATAAAATTATCAAGGAGGAAAATTTATTTATGAGAGATATTGAAAAAGCAAAAGAATTATATCAGTCATTGCATAAAAATCATTTTTGTCCTCATGACTTAGCATACGAGGAAATGATGATTCATTATATTTATGGTGATGTTTATCAGCATGGTAATCTTGATTTACGTCTTAGAGAATTGATTTTAATTGTTGTTAATACAACGAATATGACTTTAGAATCTTTAAAAGAACATGTTTATGCAGCTTTAAAGGCTAATGTGACTCCAGTTGAAATGAAAGAAGCCATTTACCAATGTACTCCATATATTGGTGTAGGCAAAGTGAAAGAAGCTCTTGATGCTGTTCATGATGTTTTTGTTGAAAATCAAATTGAATTACCTTTGGAAGATCAATCAACAGTAGAAGAAGAAACAAGATTCCAGGCTGGATTTGATGTTCAAAGTGAAGCGTTTGGTCGTGAGAATATTCAAGCTAATCATGATCATGCACCTCAAGAATTAAAACATATTCAAGATTATTTATCTGCACATTGTTTTGGAGATTTTTATACACGTCAGGGGCTTGATTTAAAAATAAGAGAAATGTTAACTTTTGTTATGTTGGCAACTTTAGGTGGCTGTGAAAATCAGTTGCGTGCTCATACTATGGCTAATATACAAGTTGGAAATAGTAGAGACATGTTGATTGATGTGATTACACAATGTCAACCTTATATTGGTTTTCCAAGAACTTTAAATGCTATCAATATTATTAATGAAGTTACACAAAAATAAAAGGCCATTGACCTTTTATTTTTGATGTTTACGTTTCCATTGTTGAATTTGTTGAAGTCGCAGTGCGACTTTTTTTTCATTTCCTTGATTTGTTGGATGATAATATTCTCTGTCTTGAAGTGATTCAGGTAAGCAAGTCATAGTTGTCAGTTTATCTTGAAAATCATGTGCATATTGATAACCTTTACCATAATTTAAATCTTTCATTAAACGGGTAGGAGCATTGCGTAAATGTAAGGGAACTGGTTTGGCGATTGTCTTTAATGCATCCTTTTTAGCAGCTTCATAAGCGACATATAAAGCGTTAGATTTAACTGATAAAGATAAATAAGTGACAACATGAGTAAGATGGACACTGCATTCAGGCATTCCAATAAAATGACAAGCCTGATATCCTGCAATGGCAATTTCTAATGCTCTACTATCAGCCATACCAATATCTTCACTTGCAAATCTAACAAGTCGTCGTGCAATATATAAAGGGTCTTCACCAGCTTCCAGCATTCTGGCTAACCAGTAAATAGCAGCATTGACATCACTATTACGCATTGATTTGTGTAATGCAGAAATCAAATTATAATGCTCTTCACCATTTTTATCATATAATAATGATTTTTGACTTGTCATTTGTTCGATAATTTGAGGAGTAATAGTGATGTGATCATGATCACGAGGAGCATTATAAAAAGCCATTTCTAATGTGTTAAGAGCAACTCTAGCATCTCCATTTGCAAAATGAGCGATCATTGATAAACTGGAAGAATCAATATCAACATGAAAGTGACCAAAACCTCTAGGATCTTCAATAGCATGATGCAAAAGTTCCATAATATCTTCAACATTTAAAGCATTTAAGACAAAAACTTTACAACGTGATAATAATGCTGAATTGATTTCAAATGAAGGATTTTCAGTTGTTGCACCAATGAGAGTAATACTTCCTTGTTCTACATATGGTAAAAAAGCATCCTGTTGTGCTTTATTGAAACGATGAATTTCATCGATAAAAACAATGGTTTTAATTCCTTGAAGATGTGTCTCCATGGCATCTTGCATGACTTTTTTTATTTCTCTAATACCACTATTGACAGCACTAAAATCAATGAAATGTGCTTTTGTGGTTTGAGCTATAATTTTTGCCAGAGTCGTTTTTCCAACGCCTGGAGGACCCCAGAATATCATAGAAGGAATCTGATCATTTTGTATAAATTGCCATAACACTTTACCTTTACCAACAAGATGTTTTTGTCCTACATATTGGTCCAATGTCAGAGGTCTTAAACGATTGGCCAAAGGTTCTAAAACAGGCTGTTCTTTTGAGATTTTCATACCATTCACCAGCTTTCTTTTTTATTTTAACATTTTTAAAATAAAGTTTCTATAAGTTCATGTTTCGTTCATATCTTCACACTATACTAATCATGATTTATTATGATAAGGAGATTATGATGTTTGGATATATAGTAATCAATAAACCAGAAATGAAATTTAAAGATTTTGATATCTATCAGTCATATTATTGTGGGCTATGTCGAACTATAAATGATAATTATGGTTTAAAGGGACGTGTGGCTTTAAATTATGATATGACATTTTTAGCTATTTTATTATCTGGTTTATATGAACCACACAATCAATCAAGCTATCGTAGATGCTTTTTACATCCACTGAAAAAGCATCTGGAAATACAAAATGAATATGTTGAATATGCTGCTAAAATGACAATTGCTTTAACATATCTTAAATGTGATGATGATTGGATTGATGATCAAAAGATGTCAAAACAGGTCTATAAGAAAATTTTGAATCATAGTTATCAATCTATAAAAAAAGAATTTCCACAAAAGATAGATATGATTGAAAAACAATTGGACAAGATTCATGAGTATGAAAAAATGGAAGATGTTCGTATTGATGATATTTCCGGATGTTTTGGAAAAGTCATGGCTGAAATTTGCTGTTTTCAAGATGATCTCTGGCAAGATTATTTGAGGGAATTTGGATTTTTTTTAGGTAAATATATTTATTTACTAGATGCCTATGATGATATTGAAAAAGATCTAAAAGACAATAACTATAATCCATTTATTTCTCATTTTCATGATGAACATTTTGAAGAGAGATGCCATGATTTATTAGAAATGATGATTTCAAGAGCTGCCGAAGCTTTTGAATATCTTCCAATAGAGGAAAATGTTGAAATTTTAAGGAATATCATATATAGTGGTGTTTGGAGTCAATATGAATTACGTTATCAAAAAAGAATGGAGGATAAGAAGTAAATGGACCCATATCAAGTATTAGGAATTTCTCCAAATGCATCAGATGATGAAGTCAAACATGCTTATCGAACATTAAGTAAAAAATATCATCCTGATGCTAATATTAATAGTGAACATCAGGCTGAATATACTGAAAAGTTTAAACAGGTACAAAATGCATATAAAACGATCATGGATAATCGAAAAAAAGGATTTACGAATCAAACATATGGTCAAAGTTCACAGTCGACTTATCAATATCAGGGTAATGATCAGGCGGCTTTTCAAGATGTTGCGGCATTTATTCAAGCTGGTCGTTATCAGGATGCTCTTCATATTTTGGAACAGCTTCGTAATCGTTCATCAATATGGTTTTATTACAGTGCTTTAGCTATGAATGGTATAGGAAATAATGCAACAGCATTAGAATATGCACAAACAGCAGCGCAAATGGAACCTGGTAATTTACAATATATTTTCTTGGTTCAGCAATTGCAGGCTGGAAGTGGTCAATATCGTCAGACACAGCAAACTTATACGTCACCATATGCTAATATGGCTAATTGCTGTTATTCGTTATTGATGTTTAATATTTTTATGAGTTGTTGTTGTAGATGTTATTAAAGGAGAATGATTTATGAGTAAGATTATTGGTATTGATTTAGGAACAACAAATAGTTGTATGTCTTTTATTGAAAATGGAAAAACAACCATTATTCCTAATAGTGAAGGAGCGAAAACAACACCAAGCGTTGTAGCATTCACACGTGATGGACAAAGACTTGTAGGGGAAAGTGCTAAGCGACAGGCTGTTACAAATCCAATGGGGACAATTTCATCTATTAAACGTGAAATGGGAACTGATTATAAAAAGAAAATTGGCAATCGTGAGTATACACCCCAGGAAATTTCTGCCATGATTTTACAGAAATTAAAAATAGATGCTGAAAATTATTTAGGAGAAGAAGTCAAACAGGCTGTTATTACAGTACCTGCTTATTTTAATGATGCCCAACGTCAAGCTACAAAAGATGCTGGAAGAATTGCTGGATTGGAAGTTATGCGTATTATTAATGAACCAACTGCAGCAGCATTGGCATATGGTTTAGAAAATAGTTATGGGCAAAAAATGATGGTTTTTGACTTGGGTGGAGGAACTTTTGATGTTTCTATTATTGAAATTGGTAATGGAGTGATTGAAGTACTATCAACATCAGGAGATAATCATCTAGGTGGTGATGATTTTAATGAATTATTAGCACAACATATTTTAACTGAATTTGAGAAAAGCTCAGGGATTTCATTGAGAAATGATTTAATGGCTATGCAACGTATCAAAGAAGCTGCTGAAAAAGCAAAAATCGAATTATCTTCAATGACTTCTACTGTTGTATCTTTACCATTTATTACAACGACATCTGCAGGACCACAAAATTTAGAAATGACAATCACAAGAGATTTATTTAATCGTATTACTAGAGAATTAGTTGAAAGAACAATTCTCCCAATGCAAAATGCGTTAAATGATGCACGTTTATTACCTGCTGAATTGAATAAGATTATTCTTGTAGGTGGGTCTTCACGTATTCCAGCAGTTCAAGATAAAATCAAGGAAGTTACTGGAATTACACCAAGTAAATCATTAAATCCTGATGAATGTGTCGCTATGGGAGCAGGAATTCAAGGTGGTAAATTATCTGGTGATGTGACTGCAATGGGAAATTATGATGTCTTATTATTAGATGTGACACCATTGACATTATCTATTGAAACAGTAGGGGGAGTTGCAACTCCATTAATTGATCGAAATACACCAATTCCAACAAGTCATAGTCAAATTTTTACAACATCATCTAATTTCCAGACACAAGTTGAAATTAATGTTTTACAAGGGGAAAGACCTTTAGCTAAAGATAATAAAAGTTTAGGTAAATTTAAACTTAAAAAGATTAAGCGTGCAATGCGTGGAATTCCACAAATTGAAGTCACTTTTGATATTGATGTTAATGGTATCGTAAGTGTTTCTGCAAAAGATTTGGCTAGTGGAAATATGCAAAGTATTACTATTGAAAATGGTTCTCATATGTCTGATGAAGATATTGAAAGAGCTATTCATGAAGCTAAACAATTTGAACAGCAGGATGCTAAAACAAAAGAAAGACTTGTTTTTAAAAATGATTTAGAAACATTAATGTCAAGAGTAGAAGCCAGTTTAGCAAAACATCATAAAGAAATAGATAAAACTGTAAGGACACAAATTAAAAATGAATTGAATCAATTAAAGAAATTAACAAAAAAAGTACAGTTTGAAACATGCCCAGATGCACAATTTCAGGAAATTAAAGAAGCAAAACAAAGATTGGAAGATAGTGCAGCATTCTTGCTTTCTATGGGTGAATAAAGACATTGATCAAACATTAATGTCTTTTTTTATAAAAAGTATATATGGAAATAAGATTAGCCAAAGAGCAAGATTTAATAAAACTTGCTGAAATTGAAAGAATTTGTTTTCCTGCTCAAGAAGCTGCAACTAAACAACAATTTCAACAAAGATTTCTTGCTTTTCCTGATTGTTTTTTAGTAGCCGTTATAGAAGGACAGATTGTTGGATTTATCAATGGGGCAATGATTTCAACACGTTTTTTAATTGATCAATATTATGAAGATACATCCTTACATGATTTCAATCATCCATATCAAAGTATATTTGGTTTAGCTGTTTTACCAACTTTTCAACATCGTGGGATTGCTCAAAAATTAATGAATGCTTTTATTGATCTGGCTCTTATAAGAGGTAAAAAAGGCTTGGTACTGACTTGTAAAAAAGAGTTAATAGATTTTTATAAACAATTTGGTTATAGTTGCTTGGGAGTTTCTCAATCTATCCATGGTGGAGTGACATGGTATGATATGTTTTTAGAACTTGAAAGTCATGAAATGTGTTTTATTCCCATGCAATATTATCATTTAAATAAGTGTTCAATATTATTTCAGCAATGTTTTATGCAAGAACCATGGAATGAAACGTGGACTTATGAGCAGTCTTATCAGCGATTGAAAGAAATGCTACTTTCACCATATGCTTTGGGATATGTTCTATATCGAGATAATGAGTTGATAGGTATGATACTAGGGCGTCAAATGACTTATTTAGAAAAGAAAGAGCTATGGATTGATGAAGTCTGCATTTTACCAGAATTGCATGGACAACATTTAGGAAGTTATCTATTACAACAAACAAAAAAAGAGTGTATCAAATTGCATATAGAGAGAATGGTTTTACAGACAATTCGTGGTTTTTTAAGTGAAGGATTTTATAGTAAAAATAATTTTGTTGAAGAAAAGCATTTGATTTGTATGTCTTGTGATATATAAAAAATCTCATAAATGGAGTGAACCCTTAAAGTTAGATTAGCTTTAGAGTTCAAAACATGAATGAGATTTTTTGTTTAAAAATAAGTTTTTGTATAAACGACTTTACCAATGATACGAACAGGAAGTTGTTCAACTTCTTCATTAGAAAAATATCTATTTTCAACAAGTGGGTTTGTGGCTTCCAAAATAAGCATATCTGGTTTTTTGATAATACGCTTCACTGTTACTTCTTCACCACCAATCATGACAACTGCAATATCACCTGTTGAGGCATAGGAACATTGTTTAATAAGGGCTAAATCTCCATCCATTATTCCTGATCCAGTCATGGAATCACCTTGAATCTGCAAAAAATAATCTCCCTTATAAAAATCTTCTTCTGTGACTTCTTCTTCACCCATATAGTTATTTTCTCCATACATATCATATCCGGCTTTTGCATAACCTAAAATAGGACGCTTTAAATGAATGGACTTTCCTTTGATAACGGGTTCAATATCATAACCAAGGAGTTCATTTAATCTTTTTAATGTTTCATCTTGAATTCTTTTGACATCTCCTGAAATCCAACGACTGACAGTAGATTTCGTGACTCCTAGTTTTTGAGCAATTTCATCATTTGTAAGTTGATGCCTATATTTATAATCCTTAATAATGTCTTTGAGTTCCATAGTCAACCTCCTATATGCATATTATAGTATAAAATACATCTAAAATAAAGAAAAAATCAAAAATAATAAAATAAGTTGCATAAAAATGTTGAAATATGCAACAAGGTCATATATAATAATTGACGAGGAGTGAGAAATATGTGGAAAACTTTAATTGGATATATTTGTTTTGAAGAATGCATAGATCAAATAGAGAAAAAGAGAAATTTCATTATAAAAAAGAGATTGATTCATCAAGAACTCATCAACAAACAAAGAAACATGGATGAATATTGTTTCTATAAAGAGCAAATAAAAAATATTTTATATGAATATTGTAATGATGTCTTTGAAGAAGAAAGAAATGATATATTTTTTGATTTAACAAAATCTCAATATATATTTGGTATGGATTCTATCAAACTTATGAAATGTATTCAGCAAAGAATAGCAGATGAACTTTGTATTTCAATACATATAGGATTCAGTTTTCATCAAGAATTTGCCAAATGGATTTATATGCACAGTTATGAATCATATAGAATTTTAAGTTTTTATCAGGCAGTAAAAATATTTGGGAAGAATATATGCTCTCAAAAAAGAGATGAAATGTCTCAAATACATAGAACAGTTCATACCCTTCCTCAATCATTCGGTCAAGATAATCAAGATACTTTTTTAAATGCCAGAGAAGCTTTAATAATAGCACAAAATCTAAGCTTCAATTTAGTCAAGCAACTTAAAGAAAAAGACTATGGAATTCGTTGTATTCAAATTCAATTCTATGACATGCAGTTGAATTTTTATAAAAAAGAAGAGAAATTAAGAAATTATACAAATATTCATAGTGAGATTATGTATGTTATTGGAAAATTATTAAATGAATTTTCTTATCAGGGTCAATATTTTGGATTAAGAATAGTGTTATGCGATTTTAAAGATTTTCAGGATGAATCATATATATTACCAAATAAAGTGGATTTACATCATGTTAAAAGAAAAATATTTGGACAGCATAATCATTTGCCATTAAAAAATTGCTCATTGTTTGAAAAAACAGTTTAGTTCTTATGATCATCTCAGTAAGGAGAAGAGAACTATGTGTGATATGGATAATGTTTTAAAAGATATATATTCTTCTGATATTATTTTAAATCAAGATGAAGAAATGATGCTGGAACAGATACATATTCGTTATTTTGATTTAATGGATCAATTTCATGAACGTATTATAAATAGAAAATTAATACTGAGTGAAGAAGAAGTTGAAGAATTAGAAAACTGTGTGAATGAATTTGTTTATGAGTATGGATTTATACAGTTTAAACGAGGTGTTCATTTAGCTGTAGCTATTATACATGGATAATATTATGTATATAAAACTGTTTGTTTTTATAACTTTGTTTTATTTTGAATATCATTGAAAAATGGTAAGAAAAGAATCAAATGTACAACATTATCATATATTAAATTTTTGTAAAAAAAAGGAAATGAATCATTAATTTTCATTTCCTATTTTTATTTTTTTATAAACTTTTTGATATAAAAGAAAAGCAATGAATGAGGCAATCAGCTCTGATAAAGGAAATGTTAACCAGATACCAGTTACGCCAACAAGTGGTAAAAGAATAAGGGATAATGGGATAATGATGATAAATTGTCTTGTGAGTGTAATGATTAAAGACATAGGTCCTTTTCCTAATGATTCAAAAACTCCAGACATAACAATGGCAAATGTAGAACAGATAAAACTTAATGATAAAATACGTAATCCAGTTATTCCAACCATAAGCATATCTTGATTGGCATTAAACATTTGAAGAATTTGAGCTGGGAAAATAAAGAATAGACATGTACCAAATAATAGAATAGTTCCAATAGTAAGAGTTGCCATTTTTAATGTCTGATCCATACGATTTCTTTGATGAGCTCCATAATTATAACTCATAATTGGACGCATTCCTTGTACAACTCCTGTTGTTGGCATATTAACGAATGTTTGCAGTTTATAATAGATACCAAAGAATGCAACGGCAGTTTGAGACACAGGAGCAAGGATACCATTTAATGCTGAAACTAAAACAGAAGGTAAACACATCATAACTCCAGATGGAATAGCTATTGAATATAAGTTTTTAAATGTATGCCAATCAATACGAAAATGACGGAATGAAATATGGATATGTGAATTATAGCGTAAGAATAAATATATTGATAAAAAGCAGGCACTAAATTGTCCAATAATAGTTGCTAGAGCTGCACCACTTACACCTAAAGCAGGTAATCCAAAATATCCAAAGATAAGTATTGGATCTAAAATAATATTAACAATTGCTCCAACCATTTGCATAATCATGGGAATGATCATATTTCCACAAGCCTGAAACATTTTTTCGATGGCTAAGTGAATAAATGTTGAAAATGTAAAAGTAATAACAATAAAACCGTATTCGATTCCATATTGTATGACATCCTGATTTTGAGTAAAAAGAGTTAAAAAAGGTTCTATAAGGAATAATCCAATTCCAACAAAAAGAATGGAATGTAAAAGTGTCATAACAATGCCTTGAGTAGCGACAAATGATGCTTCTTTATCATTATGTGCACCTAAATGTCTTGCGATAATGGCGTTTAAAGCAATACCTACACCACAAGAAAATGCTAATGATAAGTTTTGTAAGGGGTAGATTAACGAAACAGCTGTTAAAGCTTCTTCACCAAGCTGTGCCACAAAAATACTATCAACTATATTGTATAATGATTGAATAAGCATTGAAATCATTGGCGGAAAGGCCATAGACATCAAAAGGGGAAAAATAGGTTTATAAGCCATTGGATTTCTTTTTTCCATAATTTGAGATTCTCCTTTCGTAAAAAAAGCTATAGAATTTTCTATTTATTAATCAGAAATAGAGAAATCTATAGCTTTACAGCACTCCATATTTTATAGAAAAAATAAAAAATGTCAAATATTTTTTGTTGAAAATGAATATATTTTAAGATAGAATAATATCGAAATATGAAACAAAACCAACTATAAAAATATCTATGAAAGGGGACATGAAGATGTTTTTATATGTATGGTTTTTTATTTTGGGTGCTGTTATAGGAAGTTTTTTTCAAGTGTGTAAAGATCGATTGCCACTTGGTTTGGATATTGTAAAAGGAAGAAGTTTTTGTTTTGATTGTTTGCATCCTTTACAATGGTTTGATTTAATACCTATTGTCAGTTATGTGATGTTAAAAGGAAGATGTCGATATTGTCATCACCGCATTTCACTTTTTTATCCTATCTTTGAAATGATGAGTGGTTTTTTGCTTGTCTTACTTGTCTATTATGAATCCCAAGTGATAAAGGCTATTCTTCTTTTTTTATTGATAATGGATTTTATAACCATTTCATTAATAGATAGACAATGGCAAATTATACCTGATGAAATGATTATTTTAGAAATATTTATTGTATTAGGATTAATGCCTTATAGTGATGTTTCATTGTGGGAACGTTTGATAGGTATATTGATTATAAGTATGCCATTATTATTACTCAATTTTTGGATTCCAGATAGTTTTGGTGGCGGGGATATCAAATTATTGATGGTTAATGGCTTTATGTTAGGATATATAAAGATTATACTTGCTTTTACGATAGCGGTTTTATTGGGTGGAATCTATGCATCATATTTACTTTTTTATAAAAAAACACATCGCCATCATCATATCGCATTTGCTGGTTTTCTTTGTGTGGGAATTCTTATTTCTTTGTTTTTTGGAGAATATATTTTATATTTTTACAGCTATTTGTTTATTTAATTAACAAAAAAATAGATATTATTTATTTTTTATCTAAAAATATTGACAATTTAATAAAGGTGTGATAATTTGATATAAACAAACCAATGAGTAGGAGATAAAACTTGAAAATGTACTTAAAGAGAGTCCAGGATGGTGGAAGCTGGATAGTGGCAGTTAAGTAAATGGACCTATGAGGGCAAAGGGGAAAGGTAACGAGTATCCTGCGACGTGAGCTTACGTTACAAAGCAAAAATGTGTTGGCATTTTAATGAGGTGGGTTATTTTTATAACCAATAAAGGTGGTACCGCAGATTATAACATCTGTCCTTTGATGGACAGGTGTTTTTTGTTTATATGCCAATAAGAAAGGAGCTTTCTTATGAAAATGAAACGATGGTGTCTTATTTTCTAGTTAAACATGAATAAAATACAATAAAGGAGATAAGACTATGAAAAAAATTTTAAAAAACGTATTAATAGGAATATGTATATTATCAATGACAATGGGTTGTCAAGGTGATAACTCAACTGTGAAAAAAGTTGCTGTTGTTCAATATATGGAACACACATCATTAAATACAATTAAGGATGCTTTTGATAAGCAAATGGAAGAGTTAGGTTATCAAGATAATCAAAATATTGAATATATTTTTAAAAATGCACAGGGGGATAATAGTATTGCAGCTAGTATTACACAAACATTTGCATCAGAAAATCCCGATGTCGTTGTTGCGATAGCAACTCCTGTTGCTCAGTCAGTTGCATCGCTTTCTTCAACAACACCTGTTGTTTTTGCAGCAGTGAGTGATCCAATTGGAGCTAAACTGACAAGTTCTTTAGAAAAACCAGATAAAAATATAACAGGAACCAGTGATGAGATTCAAGTAGATTTGATTCTTGATAAAGCCCTTGAAATAAATCCGAATTTAAAAACTTTAGGAGTTATTTACAACAAAGGAGAAGCTAATTCAGTAACAAATATTCAAAAAGCTAAAAATTATGCACAAAAGCATGGTTTTGAAATTAAAGAAGCAACTATTACAAATGTTAATGAAGTTCAAAGTGCAATTGATGTTCTTGCAACTCAATGTGATGCTGTTTTTGCTCCTAATGACAATACAATTGCCAGTGCTATGAATGTTGTCAGTCATTCATGTATTCAGTCACAAGTTCCACTTTATGTAGGAGCAGATTCTATGGTACAGGATGGTGGATTTTTAAGCGTTGGGATTGACTATGAAGAATTGGGAAGGGAAACTGCCAATATGGTTGATCAAATTCTTAATGGTTCAAATGTAAGTGATATTCCTGTTAAGGTTTTTAAGGATGATTTAAAGATTTATGTGAATCAGGATGTCATGACACAAATTGATGTTGAATTACCTGAAAACATCATTCAAGATTCTTCATTGGTTATGATGTAGAGGGGTGGTCATGTTATGAATATGATAGTTATTATTGGAGCATTAGAACTTGGTGGTATATTTGCGATTATGTCTTTAGGATTATATTTGAGCTATAAGATTTTAAACTTACCTGATTTAACAGTTGATGGAAGCTTTACATTGGGTTGTGCAGTTAGTGCTGTTTTGACACTTTCTGGGCATCCTTACTTGGCATTATGTGCAGCTTTTATTGCAGGAATGCTGGCTGGTCTTGTGACTGGGCTTTTAACAACAAAGTTGAAAATTGCATCTTTACTTGCAGGAATTTTAACTATGACTGGACTTTATTCTATAAATTTAAAAATTATGAATGATTCACCTAATTTGTCATTGTTCGGTTCTACAACCATATTTACACCATTGACCAATTTCGAACCATATTCACAGTTTTTATTGATTATCATGTTTGTAGCTGTTATTTTTGGAGTTCTTTATTATTTTTTAAAAACACAGCTTGGTTTAGCGCTGCGCGCATGCGGCGATAACGAAGATATGGTTAAAGCTTCATCTATAAATGCTGACTTGATGAAAATTTTAGGTTTATCTTTATCCAATGGACTTGTGGCTTTGTCTGGATCTATATATGCTCAGCATCAATCCTTTGCGGATAGTCAAAGTGGTACAGGAATGATGGTTATTGGTTTAGCAAGTATTATCATTGGAATGGCATTTATAAAAAAAGATCAGATTCATTATCAATTATTAGCAGTTACGATAGGTGCATTTATTTATCGTGGAATTCTCACTTTAGCTTTACAAATGGGGATTCCATCAACAGATTTAAAACTGTTGTCTGCTTTATTAGTTGTATTGGCTTTGATTTTGACAAAATTAAAAATAAGGAGGAAAAAAGTATGTTAGAATTACAGGACATATCAGTTGTTTTTCATCCTGATACAATTCATGAAAAGAAAGCTTTATCACATGTCAATTTACAAATTCAACAAGGGGATTTTGTAACAATTATTGGTAGTAATGGAGCTGGAAAGTCAACATTGTTTCAAACAATAAGTGGAGCGATTCTTCCAGCTCAGGGTCATATTTATTTGAATCATCAAGATATTACAAATTTAAAAGAATACAAACGTTCACGCTTCATCGGTAGACTTTTTCAAAATCCTTTAAAAGGAACAGCACCTACTATGACTATTGAAGAAAATTTAGCATTAGCTGGTTGTCAGGGACATTACTTCAAATTAAAACCAGTTTCTCACTTACAACGCCAACAAATGAAGGAAGCATTGAAAGAGCTGGGATTAGGATTAGAAAAACGTATGGATACAAAGGTTGGTGTTCTTTCTGGAGGACAACGTCAGGCATTGTCTTTATTAATGGCAACATATGCAAAACCACAGCTTTTACTATTAGATGAGCACACTGCTGCTCTTGATCCCCAAACTGCAAAGACAGTCCTAGATTTAACAGCGAATATTGTCAAAAAAAATCAGATGACAACATTAATGATTACTCATAATATGGAAGATGCTATTCAATACGGACAAAAAATCATTATTATGAGTGAAGGGCGAATTCTTGATTTCATTGATGAAAAACGCAAACAAAATTTAACGGTGGAAGACTTGATTCATCTTTATACTCAACATACTCATGATTATCATGATCATATCTTATTACAATAAAAAGTAAGTCAAATGGATAAAATATAAAAAAGGCTGTTTTGAGTAACAGTCTTTTTGTATTATAAGTAATATTGTTGAAAATAGTGTAGACGAATTAAATCACAAATTGTCATAATTTGATAATTAAAATTAATACTATCAAATTTACCAGGAACATAAATAACTTTACAATTTGGTGAAGTTTCTGTTCTCAGATATTTTTTATTTTGGGTAATTAAAATCTGCTGTGCTTTATCAATATGTACATCAGCTTTTGATTTTTTAAATCCTTCTAAGTATCGACCTGTTGCACTAATAACAATGGCCACATCATGTTCATCCATAACAATAGGATCATAACTATGATATTGAATAAAAGGTTTACCAAATGTAATCATATCAGTTTGTAGTTCAATAGCAATAGATATTGGATATAAAGCACCAAATACAACAATTCTTTTGGCACGATAAAGCTTTTGACAAATATCACTTATGATTTTTTGCATTTCATCATCACTACAGTCTTTATCCATTTTTTCAATGAATTCACGACTATCAACACCAATCATTCTGACACGAATTTGATTAAGACGTGTCTGATGATGATTGACTAAGGTTTCCTTAAATTCTTCATATTCTTTAAAGCCTAGTAAGGCAATAAAAGAATATAATTCTTCTTTTTTAAAACATCCTTTTTTTAAAAATTCTTCTTCACTCATATCTTCCATTTCAAGGTAATGAAAAATAATGAATGTACAAATTTTATAATTATAATCATGAAAAAGGGTTCCATTTAAATAGGTTAAAATACGGCTCAATAATATATTCATAAGATACCTCCCTATTCAACATTATATCATGTTTAAATAGAAATAGATAAAGATTTTGCTTTTTTGAAAAAAATGATATAATCAATAAAATAAAGGAGATAACAAAATGCGTATAATGAAAATAGATATATCACAGATAGAATTTAACTATCAAAAATATCCTCAAACACTTTATCAATCAGTTTTAAGAATTGGTTTTTCATTTCCTATTTCTGTCAATCAGGAAAATCAACATTACATTTGTGTGGATGGACATAAACGTTTATCAGCTTTAGCTGATATTTTAAAGGACAATCCACAGTATTCACGTGGCACATTGGTACCTGTTATTATTAAAAATAATGGAAATGTACGTTCCAATGATTGCTGGAGAGGAAGAAATACCCATTAAAAAATATTTATATCTTATCTTAATGAAAAACCAATTGGGCAATGTGAAAGAATGTAAAACATTGATCAAAAAAGGTTATGTGATGATTAATGATCAATGTGTGAAAGATCCACATTACCTTGTTTGTAAAGAGGATAAAATTAGAGTTCAAGGTAAAGTGATTGAGGCAATGCCATTTGTTTATTATATGATCAATAAACCAGTGGGATATATATGTGCTGCGCATGACCAGAAATATCCTTGTCTATTAGAATTAATAGATCGAGATGATTGTTATTGTGTTGGACGTCTGGATAAAGATACAACAGGTTTTGTGTTATTAACTAATGATAAATCTTTATCTAAAAAGCTTCTATTGCCACAGAATCATGTAGAAAAAACATATGAAGTGCAGACAAAATTGCCAATAACGGAAAACTATGTTGAGGCTTTTCAAAAAGGGATGATGATTGATAAGACCTATCAATGTTTACCAGCAGAGCTAGAAATAAAAGATGATTATCATTGCCTCGTTACAATATGTGAAGGAAGATATCATCAAATCAAAAAAATGTTTTTATCAATGTCTAATGAAGTTGTTAGTTTAAAACGAATAGCATTTGCGCATATTGTTTTAGATGAACAATTGAAATATGGACAATATCGTCAACTTAATGAAGATGAAATGAAATTATTGCAGAATGCTTTGGCATAGACATCTGATAGGGAAGTTGATATAATTGTGACAAGATTGGAGGAAAATAGAATGTCAGTATTAGATACAAATATACTTATATATCGTTATTTTGAAGAAATTTCACAAATTCCGCATGGTTCATACCATGAAGAAAAATTGGCGGATTATATTGAAGATTTAGCTAAACAACATCATCTTCGTTATATGCGTGATGACATGCATAATTTGATTGTGTTTAAAGAAGCCAGTCAAGGCTATGAAGATCATGAACCAGTCATGTTGCAGGCACATATAGATATGGTTAATGAAAAGAATAAAGAAAGTCAGCATAATTTTGATACTGATCCATTAAAGCTTTATGTGGAAGATGGTTTTTTACATGCCAATGAGACAACTTTAGGAGCTGATGATGGTTGTGGTGTATGTTATATGTTGGCATTGTTGACAGATAACAGTTTATCTCATCCAGCATTGGAATGTGTCTTTACTGTTCAAGAAGAAGTTGGACTATGTGGAGCAATGGCTTTAGATACAACATCACTTAAAGCTAAACGTTTAATTAATTTAGATAATGAAGCAGAAGGGGAAACTTGTGTGTCATCATCAGGAGGAAATGATGTTTTGATTACCAAAGAAATCACGGGTGAAGATAATCATTCTCCAGTTTATGTTTTGGAAGTGAAAGGTTTAAAAGGAGGACATTCTGGTGGATGTATTCATTTAGGTAGAGGAAATGCTAATAAGATTGCGGGACGCATTTTATATCATTTATTGAAAAATGGGATGGATATTCGTTTGATTGATATTACAGGAGGATTAAAAAACAATGCGATTCCTAGAGAGTGTACAGTTGCTTTTGCAAGTCAGCAATCTTATGAAGAATTAGCACAATATATTGGACAGTACGAAGCAGATATTCGAAAGGAATTAGAAATCAGTGATCCTGAATTTTATGTGGAATTGCATTGTGATGAATGTCATGTCTGTGTGAATGCAAAAGATAGTGAAGCTATGATTTCAATTATGTATTTAGGTTTGAATGGAATGCTGGAAATGTCACAGGCAATTGAACATCTACCAACTTTATCATTGAATATGGGGGTCATACGTACACATGATAATAGCTTTACAATTGATTATTCATTACGTTCACCTTTAAAAAGTTTACGTGATGAGTTATGTCTACAACTGGAAACAATTGCTTTATTATATGGAGCTTCTATTCAGGTATCTAATGATTATCCGGGTTGGGATTATGATCCTCATTCACGCTTTAGAGCACAGTTTAAAGAATTTTATCAAACCTATGCCAATCAGACATTAAAAGAAGAGGCAACACATGGTGGATTAGAAACGGGTATTTTTAAACAAAAAATTCCTGATTTAGATATTATAACTTATGGACCACATATGGAAAATGTTCATACACCTGATGAAAAATTAGATTTGGCTTCTTATTTAAGATGTTATGATTGTTTAGTTGCCTTTTTAGCAACTTTATAGAGGGATTTTATGGATTGTTCAATCAAAAAACAATGTGGCAGCTGTCAATATATTGGAATGGATTATCAAAAACAGTTGCTTATAAAAAAAGAAAAGTGTCAAAAACTATTTCCTCATCATTTCGTTCATGATGTTGCTGGAATGGAAAAACCATATTATTATCGTAATAAAGTCATTGTCGCTTTTAATCAAAAATATGAATATGGTTTATATGAAGAAACATCTCATCGCATTGTACCGATGAAATCATGTTTGTTGCATGATGCTGAAACACATCAAGTTTTATCGACCATACAGAAGATTCTCAAAAAATATCGTGTATCCATATATGATGAAAAGAAAAATAGAGGATTTTTAAGACATGTTTTAATACGTAGGGCAGTCATGACGAATCAGACACTCGTTGTTCTGGTTGGAACAGATCATGTCATGAAGGGAAGTAAAAATTTTTGTCAGGAATTAATAAAAGCCTGTCCATCTGTTCAATCGGTTGTTTTAAATACAAATCGTAGACAAACAAGTGTAGTTTTATCTAAACAAGAAAAAGTGCTATATGGAAAAGGATTTATTGTTGATCAATTATGTGGCTTAACATTTAAAATATCAGCACAATCATTTTACCAGATTAATCATGAACAGTGTACAGTTCTTTATCATCGCATTTTATCGTTATTGAATTTACATCAGGATGATATCATTTTAGATACTTATTGTGGTATTGGAACGATTGGAATGTTTTTGGCTCAATATGTTCAAACTGTTATTGGGGTGGAAATCAACAAAGAAGCTTATAAAGATGCTATTAACAATGCAAAAATGAATCATATTTCAAATATTCATTTTGTTAATGGGGATGCTTCTGAGTTTATGCATCAATTGGCTATTCAAAAACAAAAAGTGGATTGTGTTGTTATGGATCCACCACGTGCTGGGAGTACAAAAACTTTTATTGAAGCAATTCGTACTTTACAGCCTAGACAGGTTGTCTATGTATCATGTGATCCAACAACGCAGGCACGTGATTTGAAAATGTTTGCTAAAATTGGCTATCAAAGTCATGATGTTTATCCAGTTGATATGTTTCCACATACTGAGCATGTTGAGACGGTAGTATTGATGTCAAGAGTAGATAAATAATGCCTAAAAAAGCCTTATTTTAAGCCTTTTCCGGGAGTGTCAGCTTATGACATCTATGTCGAACACCACGAAGAATTGCTCTACCATTGCGGGTAGCTACGATAAAAATGGTCTGCCGGAGGACTTCGCAGATTTTGCGAAAACGGTGTTTGACTTCATTTGTTTCTATGGTTTAGGAGAAATACTTGACCCATCAGTTTATGGCAAAGTAAAACGGCGCAAATCAGAATACATCTTTTGTAGCGTTACTTTTGATGAAGGTTACAAGAGTTATTATTATCTGACAGATGATGATAGCATTGAAATTGGTGACTTCGTGCTTGTGCCTGCAGGTAAGGATAACCATGAGGCGGTTGTAGAGGTAGTGAATATTGAGTATTTCAGTGAAGAAAATGTGCCTCTACCTATTGAAAAAACAAAGAGAATCATCCGTAAGTGTACGGACGAGGATTTCGACCCGCCTGTAGCGTAAGCGGAAAATATGAATTTAGAGAGTTGATGAAACACAAAGGGAGACGGAAAAATATGATTGAACAAATTTTTAAATTAACACAAGGAAATAAAAAAACAGTTGAAAAGGTAATTATTGATGAAAATATACACTATATGCATATGATCTTGAATAAGGGTGAATGTCTGCCAGAGCATTTTTCAAATGCAAAAAGTGTGTATATTACAGTTGTTCGCGGAACATTATCAGCGACTTTGAATGAACAGGAAACACATGAATATCAGGCAGAAACAGTATTAAAAGTTCCATTCCATACAAAAATGAACTTAAAAAATGTTTCTGAAGAAACGCTGGAGTTTATTGTTGTTAAAGCACCGGCGCCAAACTGCTAAATTCCAGTTTTATGGATATGTTTCCACAAACGACTAAACAACGAAAAAGGCTGTGGATATGTTCCCTTGCTCATAAAAATAGCAAGGACATTCAGCCTATCGTATCGAGCCATATTGAAAGTGTCGTACTTTTGAGTCGAAATCTATAGAAAAAGATAGATGAAAATAATTATTTTTATCAAAAAGCATATACAAAAGAGTATATTTCATATATAGTAATACAAGTAGACAATCAATCAGGAGGGTTAATAATGATTGAAATATTAAAAGCGATATTGTTCGGTATTGTAGAAGGTGTGACAGAATGGCTTCCTATCAGCAGTACAGGACATATGATTTTACTTGATGAATTTATTAAATTGGATGTAAGTCCAGAATTTTATAGTTTGTTTCAGGTTGTCATTCAGTTGGGTGCAATTATGGCTGTTGTTATTTTGTTTTGGAATGATTTTTTTCCTTTTGGAAAAAAAGACAATCAATATCCATTAGCTAAAGATGGTTTATTATCTTATGTAAAAGTTGATAAGGTTGTCTTATGGATTAAAATATTAGTAGCCTGTATTCCAGCAGCAGTCGTTGGGGTACTCTTTGATGAACAACTAGAAGCAATGTTCTATAATTATCAGACAGTATCTATAGCATTGATTGTTTTTGGGATTGCGTTTATTGTGATTGAAAATAGAAATGCGCATCAACATAGTCGCATCCATTCATTACGAAATATTACAATTCAGACAGCTTTACTGATTGGTGTATTTCAGCTGATTGCAGCGATTTTCCCTGGAACATCACGTTCAGGTGCAACGATTGTAGGAGCTTTATTATTAGGTGTATCTAGAACCGTTGCAGCTGAGTTTACATTCTTTTTAGCGATTCCAGTTATGTTTGGAGCTTCACTATTAAAGATTGTTAAATTTGGTCTGTCTTTTACAATGCAGGAAGCAACAATTCTTATTGTTGGTATGGTTGTCGCCTTTGTTGTTTCTGTATTTGTTATTAAGTTTTTAATGAGTTATATTAAAAAACATGACTTTAAAGTTTTTGGATGGTATCGTATTGTTTTAGGTATCATAGTTCTTGTATATTTTATGTTTTTAGGATAACACGATTTCTGTCGTGTTTTTCTTTGTATGGAGGAAATATGAAGTATCAGTTAGTGCATTCATGTGATGAAGAACTTTATCAGTTTTATTTGTGTCAAAGAACGTATTTTTCATTGGATGTTCAAGAAATAACTTATGATTATATCAATCAGGATATGTTAGGTCCTGAAGGGTTTGATGAAAGAAATCATTTTCACTATAAAATATATGAACATCAAACAATGATTGCTTATATAGATTATATGCTTGGCTATCGTTTTTCTATGAAACATGATCAGTCGTATTTATGGATTGGTTTGTTTCTAATAGAAGAAAGCTTATGGCATCATCATTATGGTCAAAGAATTATTCAAAGATTATGTCAAAATTATTCTCAATATACGATACAGCTAGCTTGTTTATCTCAAAATAAAAACGGAAAGGCTTTTTGGCAAGCTATGGGCTTTAAAGAAATAGCTCGTTCATATTGGGGTCATGAAGAAGTTGTAATATTTGAAAAACAGTCTATGGAGGTATTATGAGTTTTATTGATTTTGAAAAAGAATATATGAATACAAAAAAAGAGAGTCAATATATTCATCGTTATTGCAATATGTTTGCTGTGTTAAGACTTGTCTTTTTTTGCGTGATGATTGTATTGTTATTATTGGGATATTATTGGCAAAACATTGGCTATGTTTTAGCAGGAATTTTCTTTATTGGATTTATAGTCATGGTTATCATTCATAATCGTTATAAAAAACAAAATCTTTATATCCAATCCCTTTTGAAAACATATAAGCGTCATATTGATAGAAAAGAGGGGAAATGGAAAGAATTCGAAGAGAATGGAGAGGCTTTTTTAAGTGATCAGGACTATAAAAGCCTTGATTTGGATGTTTTAGGTCAAAATTCATTATATCAGATGATTTGTGTAGCATTTACCCAACAAGGGAAAAAGCAATTAGCAGATTATCTGATTCAGGATAGCAGCTATGATCAAATGATGGAACGTCAAAAAGCAGTTAAAGAATTGGCAGATATGCCAGAATTTGTTGTTCGATTAGAAACATTAGGTTCAATGATTCCAGAACAAAAAAAGAATGGCATTGAAAAATGGATGGCATATATTCAAAATCAGTCCATTCCAACATTATTACGATTTCTATTTATTATACCTTTGATTATCTGCTGTAGTTTGATTTGTGTCTGTTTCGGATGGGGGACACCATATAGCCAAGCCATATTGGAAGTAGGAGTCGTTTTACAATTGTGTATTACGTTTTTAAAATATCGTTATCATCAGGAAATGTTTGAACCAATTGCATACTTATCCACAGGTTTGGAAAGTTATGCACAGAGTTATGCACAAATTGTGAACAACTCATTTTCTTCATCTTATCTAAAATCATTACAATCAAATATAACGCATCAAGAGGATGCTATAAAGGCTATTTTACAACTTTCGCGTATAAGTCAAAAGGTTATCTATCGTCAAAATATTTTTGCTTTTCTATTTTTAAATGGTTTAGGATTATTTGATTATTATATTCAATATGAATATGCCAAGTGGCTCAAGCAATATAGTCATGCTGTTCCAAAATGGTTTGAAAGTTTAGCGCATATAGAAGCATTAATGAGCTTGGCAATTTTAAAAGTGGATCAGTTTGATGTTGTCTTGCCCGATATTCAGAAACAGAAAACATTATCATTCCATGATTTGCGTCATCCTTTAATTGATCCTTATCATGTTGTTGGAAATGATTTTGAAATGCAGGAATCTTTATGTGTGATTACAGGTTCTAACATGTCTGGAAAAACAACATTTATGCGAACTATTGCTTTAAATTTAATTTTAACATATGCCGGGGGATTTGTTTTTGCTAAAAATATGAGCTGTTTTCCAATGCATATTATGACCTCGATGCGTGTGAAAGATAATGTGGAAGAAGGTATTTCTACTTTTTATGGAGAACTTTTACATATTAAGGAAATGATTGAATATTCTCATAAGAAACAACCAATGATTTGTTTTATTGATGAGATTTTTAAAGGAACAAACTCTTTGGATCGTATTGCCGGAGCAAAAGCAACGATTGAAAAGTTATCCTTACCTTATGCTTATACTTTTTTAACAACGCATGATTTAGAACTAGGTCAGCTTAAAAAACAGAATTATCATTTTGATGAATACTATGAAGATGAACACATATATTTTGATTATAAAATCAAAAAAGGCATATCAAAATCAAGCAATGGGCAATTCTTATTAAAACAGGTTGGTATTCTTGATTGATAGGGGGTTAATGGAAATGAAAGAAAAAACAATGAAAGATATGTTTAAATTAACTTTTGGCGAAGAGGTTGGAAATGCTGTCAGTCATGGTGTGATGGCTTTACTATGTTTATTATCCTTGCCTTTTGTAGCTGTATATTCATATATTAAAGGTGGAGTTGTTCGTAGTGTAGGTGTTTCTATTTTTGTTATTTGTTTATTTTTAATGTTTTTGATTTCAACAATATATCATAGTATGGCTTATGATTCTAAACAGAAATATGTCTTTAGAAAATTAGATCATATCTGCATCTATTTAGCGATTGCTGGAAGTTATACACCCGTAGCTTTATGTGTCGTTCAAGGCTGGGTTGGTATTTTAATTTTAGTTATTCAATGGTCTGCAGTTTTAGCTGGAATTTTATTGAAAGCTATTGCGAAACGATCTTTTCCCGTTTTATCTACGACTATTTATTTAGTCATGGGATGGATAGCCATTATCTTTATTCCATTTCTTATTCATTCTTCTTTCTGGTTTTTGTTTTTTATTGTTATGGGTGGAATCATGTATTCCGTAGGTGTTTTCTTCTATGCTAAGCATAAAAAATATTTTCATTTTGTCTGGCATTTATTCATTAATTGCGCAAGTATTTTACATTTCATAGCAATTGTTTTTCTCATGTAATAAAAACCCCAGGACAGAGCTTTAGCTTGTCTTTGGGGTTATTTTTCTTCATCTGTTTCATAAAAAGTATCAAGTATTCTTTCGGCAATCATTTTATATTGATTACTTAAAGAACAGATTAATAATAAAATGAAAACAAGTTGGTAAGAGTTATCTAAATCTATGTGTTGATTTTTAATTAAGTTTTGAATAGAAACTGTCACATCATGAGATAACTCTTTTTGTATGTTTAAATAATTATTATAAATGGGTTCAATTTCTTCCATATGATCATGGAAAGGCTGTAAAATCTTTTTGATTTCCTGGATAGAAATAGTATTTTTTAGTGAATAAATAAGTAACATTTGTAAAATATGATTTTTTGTATATTTCTTTCCTTTGATAGGTTTTAATAATCCTTCTTTAGAATAATTATTAATCATTGTTTTGGTTAAAAGCTTATCATCATCATGTCGCTTATTATCAGCAAGATTAATATCAAATAAAGTCATAATCTGATCCATATACAAATCAAGAGAAGGTATATCTTCCGATTTTAAATGACTCATGTTTTCAATCTGATCTAAAATCATATCTAATTTTTCATTGTTCATAAACTCACCTCATAAATAACTATACATGAATTTATACAAAATAACAATATCTCGTTGACAAATGATTAAAATAAAATATAATAGATGTATAAAGTAGTATTAAATACTACATATAAAGGAGTTGATATTGTGAGAAAGTTGTTTCAGAAAGCTATGGATCCTATTAGCAGTGAAACTCATTTTATAGGGGCATGCTTATCTTTCATTGGTTTATTGATTATGATTTTTATTGGAATACAGAAAGATACGTCACCGGCTGTTTTATGTGCTGGAATCATTTTTGGCATATCATTGATTGCTTTATATAGTGCCAGTTCAATTTATCATTTTTTTAGTGGCAGTCAAAGAATAAAAACGATTTTAAGAAAATTAGATCATTCAATGATCTATGTATTAATAGTTGGAACTTATACTCCAGTTGTTATTGCATGTATGCCTGCGCCTCATTCATATTATTTTCTTGCTGTTTTGTGGAGTGTTGCTATTATTGGAATTATTTTAAAAATCTGTTGGTTAAATGCACCTCGTGCAGTTGCAACAGCTATTTATTTGATTTTAGGATGGTCTATCTTATTTGATTTTCAATCATTTAGAGGTATTCCTTTACCTTGTTTGTTCTTAATTGCCTGTGGTGGTATTGCATATTCTATTGGTGCTTTTATTTATATTTTTAAAAAACCTAATTTAACGAAAGATTTTGGCTTTCATGAACTTTTCCATATATTTGTCATTATGGGTTCAGTATTTCATTATCTGGCAATTGTTATTTTTATTTTATAAAAAGCATATCTATGCTTTTTTTCTTTGCTTTATATGTCATTTTTGCTTATAATAGGAACTGGTGATAAAAGAATGAAAAAATTAAAATTAACATATCAGACTATGATATTATATGTTTTGACCTTTTTGGTCATTGTTATTGGAGATCAGGTGACAAAAATCATTGTTGATCATACATTATCTCTAGGAGGTAGTTATTCCATTATAGATAATTTCTTTTATTTTACATATACACATAATACAGGGGCAGCCTGGGGAATGTTGGCAGGTAAAATAAATCTATTCGTGATTGTATGGATAGTTGCTGCGATTGGAATTGTTTATTATTTTATCAAATCTGAACCCTATCAAAAATTGACACGTTTTGGATTGGTACTTGTTTTTGGGGGATCAATTGGCAATTTAATTGATCGTATTGCCTTTGGATATGTAAGAGATTTTATTGATTTTATTATTTTTGGATATAATTTTCCTATTTTTAATGTTGCTGATATGGCGATTACTATTGGTATGGCGTTAGTCATCTTAGAAATATGTATAGAGGAGTATAAAGCATGGAAACTATCAAAATCACAGTAGATGAAGAACATAAAGGTCAAAGGCTGGATAAATTGTTGTCTGGTTATTTGAAAGATATGTCAAGAACACAGATTCAACAATTAATTCGTCAACAAAATGTGACTGTGAATGATGTCATTGTTAAATCAAGTTATAAAGCCGAAATAGGAGATATTTGTTGTGTATCTATTCCTGAACCAGAAAATACAGATATATTACCAGAGAATATTCCACTTGATATTGTTTATGAAGATCAGGACGTTATTGTGGTCAACAAACCAAGTGGTATGATTGTTCATCCATCAGCAGGTATTTATTCAGGAACTCTTGTGAATGCTTTATTATATCATTGTCAAGATTTATCAGGTATTAATGGCGTGATGCGACCAGGTATTGTTCATCGTATTGATAAGGAAACAAGTGGTTTATTAATGGTTGCAAAAAATGATTTGGCACATCAAAGTTTAAGTGAGCAGTTACAGGAGCATACAGTTACAAGACGTTACTATGCGTTGGTTCATGGTTTGATTCCTCATGAGTTCGGACGAATTGAAGCACCTATTGGACGTGATCCTCGTGATCGCCAGAAAATGACTTGTACTGATAAAAATGCCAAGGAAGCAATCACAAATTTTAAAGTGATTGAACGTTTTCGTGATATGAGTTTGGTTGAATGTCGTTTAGAAACTGGACGTACACATCAAATTCGTGTTCATATGCAATATATTGGACATCCTGTATATGGTGATCCACAATATGGACTTAGACGTGATGATACAAGTCATGGTCAATATTTACATGCTAAAATTTTAGGATTTATTCATCCGCGAACACATGAAGAATTATATTTTGAAAGTGAGTTACCAGATTTCTTTTTAAATAAACTTTCACAACTAAGAGAAGAAATGGGGGAATAAAAATGTCTAAAGTGATTAGTTGGGATCAGTATTTTATGGGAATTGCAAAATTATCAGCATATCGTTCAAAAGATCCTAATACACAAGTGGGGGCTTGTATTGTGAGTCCTGAAAATAAAATCGTAGGTGTTGGATATAATGGATTGCCTTGGGGATGTGAGGATACGGAATTTCCTTGGAACAGTCGAGAAGGGGATATGTATGATACAAAATATCCATATGTTGTTCATGCTGAGTTGAATGCAATTTTAAATAGTATTCAAAATCTCAAGGGATGTCGTATCTATGTATCATTATTTCCTTGTCATGAATGTGTGAAAGCTATTATTCAAAGTGGTATTCAAAAGATTATTT
This sequence comes from Massilimicrobiota sp. An105, assembly GCF_002161155.1. Taxonomy (NCBI): domain Bacteria; kingdom Bacillati; phylum Bacillota; class Erysipelotrichia; order Erysipelotrichales; family Erysipelotrichaceae; genus Massiliimicrobium; species Massilimicrobiota sp. An105. Next base: position 48,870 of record NZ_NFLY01000003.1, on the reverse strand, counting down.
ACGAAGATGATAAATATAATGATACACCTAGTGATCGTGCTGCAAAGCGTATGCTGGATGCTGCAGGTGTTGCCTATCAAAAAATGCAACGCTTCGATATAGAGATTAAAGATTAATAAAAAAGCTGAGTTATATTGTTTTTAATCATTCCAATATAGCTCAGTTTTTATATTTTATAAACTTATTCAAAATTGGTTTTATAAAATATCAAAAGGTCATAATAAAAAAGAATGGTTCATTTCCATTCTTACTGTTCTTTCAATAATGCCTTAACACGTTTTGTGTTTGTAAAATTGAGTTTGACAACTTTTGTTAAAATATTTTCGCCATATTTAGCAGCAATCTTTGCAGCAACAACATCAACTTGAGAACTTGATCCACGGATTAAATTCATTTTTAAACTCTTTGTCATATTTGCAAAATACTGTAAATATGCATATCTTGATAAAATTTCCGCAGCTAATACAGCCATGTATTTTTGTTCGGCATCTGAAACAAACATTAAATCTTTTACAACAATAACTTCATTTTTCAGATAATTAAAATATGTTTTTGGAGAAACAAATTGATTGATCACTTTTACCTTTACATTTTGTTTGACTTTCTGCATAACATTCACAGTTGCCTGATTGTAGAGTTTTGATTTAATATTAGCTTGATTAAAACCATCACTTACCATTTTATTATAATGTGAGTTATCTAAAATTAATAAACTATAAATAAGCTTGTCTTTAATGAGCTTTGCACATTGAATAATTTCACGATTACTTAAAGTTGTTATATCATCAATTTTGAGCTCTTTTAATAACTCAATATCTTTTTCGTGTACATAACATGATACAACACAAATTGGACCTAAATAATCAGTAGAACCTGTTTCAGCACATCCAATATGATGATACGGAAAAATATCTTCAATGTTCGTTGTCATATTAGCTAATTGTTTCGCTATTTTCTTAGACCAATGTTTGGCTTCCTGAAAAGCATTAGCACCCGAAAACTCAACTGTATGATTATCTTTAGCGATAATATCGCAACCAATAGCATGTGCTTTAAATATAAGGTTTGTGTCATCAACTGGAACCATTTGACTATCATAATATTTTTTCATTTTCTCCAATGTAATTTGTTCAACTTTTAAAATAATTGGTTCCACGTTAATCACCTCATTATTATTTTAACATAATTTTGTTAATTTTGACAGAACATTTTTCAAATGTTATAATATCGGCGTTTATAAGGAGGGTTTTTCTTGGATTTTTTTTCAATAGACATCATTTGTGTCATATTTTTAGTGATAACTGCAATTATTGGGTATAAAAAAGGATTCATTATTCAGCTTTATGATATTGTATCTTTTTTATTCGTTTTATTGTTGGTCTATTTTTTAAGTGATCCATTATCATCAATATGGACAATTTATCAATATGACAGCCATGATTTTATTGCTTCACTAATAGGTTCTACAATTAATCGTATAGTCGTTGGTTTCATCCTATTTATTGTTTTCATGATCATAAAAAAAATCATAGGAGTTTTGGTAAAACCACTATTAAAAGGTATTATGCATACTTTTTCTTTAACTGCTTTTGCAGATCGTTTATTAGGTTTATGTTGTCATGTGGTTGAAGGAATATTGATTATTTATATCTGTCTGGTTTTTCTTTTCATTACATTTGTAGCTAATGGAAAAGAAATGATTCAAAATTCCTATATCGCAAATGCCATTGTCGATATGATTCCCGATGTCACTCAAACCGTTATGAATATGAGTGATCTTATGCAAGATAATAATAGTCTGGATACTTATTCAAAAGAATTTATCGCTGAATTTACATTGAATGCCATGAATGCTCATTTTATCAATGAACAAGATGCACTTCAATTATTTGAAGATTATGTATTTCATCAAAATCAGACCATTCAGTTGAATCCTTCACAAATTCAGCAGTTAACACAATTATTAGAAGATTCAAACTATTCAACACAACAGATTCAAGACGTTCTATCTCAAGTAAAGGGGTGATAAAATGAAGAATATATATGAAACATTAGAAATGAACATCATTCAAGAAAAAATTATGCGTTTTTGTGCTTCATCATTAGGGAAACAAGAAGTTCAAAAATTACAGATATTTGATGATGAAGATGATGTTAATGAGGCATTAGATAAAGTTGATGAAGCCATGAAATTTATTGATCGACAAGGAAGATTACCATTAGGTGGACTTAGTGATATTTCTTTGAGTTTAAAAAAAGCCAATAGAGATGGTCAATTAACAGGTGAAGAATTGTTACATGTCCAAACTCATCTGGAATGTGTTGTTAATGTCCAAAATTATTTTGATAATAGCGAAATAACAGCTCATTTTTTAAATGAACTTAACACTGGTTTAGTAGCTCAACCCCGTTTATTAGAGGAAATAAGAAGATGTATAACTCCAGATGGTCAAGTCGATGATCATGCCAGTCCTAAGCTTTTTCATATTCGTCAACAGATAAGGCATACTCAGTCACAAATCCGTACAAGAATGGAACATCTTGTGAAGGAAAGTCAGGATTATTTATCTATTGATCAAATGACATCAAGAAATAATCGGCTGGTATTGCCAGTTCAGTCGCATCATAAAAATCAGATTCAAGGACTTATTCATGCTCAAAGTGCGACCGGGCAAACTGTTTATATTGAACCAGCAGAAGTTGTAAGTATGAACAATCAGATCAGTTTATACGAGGCTCAAGAAAAGGAAGAAATGGAACGTATTCTTTTTCATCTTTCTCAACTTGTTAAAAATCATTATTATCACTTTCATTTCAACTTAGAGATTCTTACTGAATTAGATTTTATTTTTGCTAAAGCACAGTTTGGTGTGCTTTATCATTGTTGTCGACCAACGATCCAAAAAGATGGCAATGTTTTGTCTTTTTTAGAAGCACGTCATCCATGTATTGATCAAGAAAAAGTGATTGCGAATGACATTATATTAAAACAGCATCGTATTTTATTAATCACTGGAAGTAATACTGGTGGAAAAACAGTGACATTAAAAACAGCTGGTTTATTATCGTTTATGGCGTTATGTGGACTACCAGTCCCAGCTCGTGAAGCTGTTATTCCTTTATTTGATCAGATATATGTCGATTTGGGGGATGAACAGTCTATTGAGCAGTCACTTTCAACATTTTCTAGTCATATGATGAAAATTATAGATGTTTTACATCATGCAACTGCATCAAGTTTAGTTATATTAGATGAAATTGGATCTGGAACTGATCCTCAAGAAGGAGAAAGTCTGGCTGAAGCTATTTTATCACGTTTTGTAGATATGAAATCTTTTGTTTTAGCCACTACCCATTATGGTCGACTCAAAACATTTGCTAAAGAGCATCCAGAGATATTGATGGCGGCCGTTGCTTTTGATGTGGAGTCAATGAAACCAACATATCATTTGAAATTGGACAGTGTTGGACAATCATATGCTATTGAAATTGCAGAACTTTTAGGTTTAGACAAAAACATTGTTCAAAATGCACGAAATATTAAAAATGAATCCATGTCTGAACATGAAAGATTAATGGAAACACTGCAAATGAAAGAGGATATTTTAGAACAAAAGGAAAAACAACTTATTGAATCTCAAGAAGAAGTTCAAATCTTACAAAACAAATATGAAAAACAGTTACGTCAGATAGAAAATCAAAAAGATCAAATGATTCAAAAAGCTAAAGACGAGGCTAATGCAATTATTGATAAAGCCAAAACAGAAGTTCAGGATATGATGAACATTATGAAACAATCGACATTAAAACCTCATGAAATGAATCAAATACGTCATGATTTAGATCAAATGAAATATGTTAATCAGGAGGTTGTTCATAAACAGGATCATCAATTGCATATTGGAGATCATGTTCGTGTGTTGAAGATGAACAGAGAAGGGGATATTGTGGAAGTTTTAAAGAATCATATGGTTATGGTTTCTATATCTGGACTCACTGTTAAATTACATGAAGATGAAGTGCTTTATTTACATCCTCAAACAAAAGTGAAAAAAGTTGAAAAAGCAAAAATAAAGAAATCAACCGTTTCTAAAACAGGAAATTATGAAATCAATATTATTGGCAAAAGATATGAAGAGGCAATGGCATTGGTTGATAAATTCTTGGATGATGCTTTGGTGATGGGATATCCGCATGTCCGTATTGTACATGGAATGGGAACTGGTGCACTTCGAAAAGGAGTAAGGAAAATTTTAGATAAGAACAAACACGTTGTATCATATCGAGATGGTGGACCTAATGAAGGTGGATTAGGGGCTACACTGGTATATTTTGAATAATGAATGATCTTATTAGAAATAAGCTCTCTTTATTACCTGCATCACCAGGATGTTATTTAATGAAAAATAAAGAGGGAACTGTGATTTATGTTGGTAAAGCTAAAAAATTAAAAAATCGTGTTCATTCTTATTTTGTTGGTGTTCATAATTATAAAACGACAAAACTGGTAAGTGAAATTGAGGATTTTGATTATATTGTAACTGATAGTGAAAAAGAAGCACTGCTTTTAGAAATTAATCTGATTAAAGATTATACCCCTCAATATAATATAATGTTTATGGATAATACCTATTATCCATATATTCAAATGACAAATGAAACACATCCTCGCTTACGTATTGTTAGAAATGCCAAAGAAAAAAAAGCCAAACATTTTGGCCCATTTCCAGATGCTACTGCAGCTAGAGAAACTTTTAAATTATTAAATCGTTTATATCCTCTTAGAAAATGTAATCATATTCCTAAAAAACCTTGTCTTTATTATTCATTGGGACAATGTCTGGCGCCATGTATTCAAGATGTTGATGAGAATATATATGTTGATATTAAAAAATCTATTACTAAACTTCTTAATGGGGATATCAAAGAAAAAGTTAATGAGTTAACTGAAAAAATGATGAAGGCTAGTGAGGAATTGAATTTTGAGCAAGCTAAAGAATATCGTGATTTAATTTCACATATTCGTTATGTGACAGCTAAACAGCATGTTCAATTTAATGATCAGATTGATCGTGATATTTTAGGATATTATGTTGATCATGGTTATTTAAGCATCCAGTTATTTTTTATGCGTCACGGTAAACTGTTATCACGTGATTTGAATTTAATACCTATTGAAGATCATGTTCAAGAGAGTTTGCAGCAATTTATGGTTTCGTTTTATCAAAATAATACCTTACCAAAGGAAATTCTTGTTCCTATGGATATGGATATAGATTTGCTTTCACAAATTATTGAATGTAAAATTCTAAAACCTCAAAAAGGTAATAAGGCTTCTCTTGTTCAAATGGCGATTGAAAATGCTAAAGAATCATTAGAAAAGAAATTCCAATTAATGGAAAAAAATGAAGCGGCGACTTTAGGTGCTATCCAACAGTTAGGTGAACTTTTGCATATGAAAACACCTCATATTATTGAATTGTTTGATAATTCTAATATTCAGGGTGCTTATGCAGTTGCTGGAATGGTTTGTTTTAAAGATGGCGTTCCTTCTAAAAAGGATTATCGTAAATTTAAAATCAAAACTGTTGATGGACCAGATGATTATGGAAGTATGCGAGAAGTGATTTATCGTAGATATTACCGTGTCTTGATGGAAAATCTGACACCTCCTGATATGATTATTGTAGATGGTGGATTAGGACAAATTCATGCGGCTAAAGAAGTTATTGATTCATTAGCAATGAATATACCTGTTTATGGGTTAGCTAAAGATGATAAACATTCGACGGCCATGTTGTTGGACCAGGATGGGCAGCCAATACCTATTCATCCAAAAAGTGAACTTTTCTTTTTATTGACACGTATGCAAGATGAAGTTCACCGTTATGCTATTAGTTTTCATAAAAATGTACGTTCTAAATCTTTATTTGCTTCTACGTTAGATGATATTGAAGGAATCGGACCAAAACGTAAGCAACAATTGTTGCATCATTTTAAAAGTGTAAAACGAATGAGAGAAGCAACTATAGAAGAACTTCAGGAAGTTTTACCCGAAAAAGTTGCGAAAGAACTTTTTCAATCTTTGCATACAAATGAGCACAGCTCATAACCTTTACTCATATATTAATGTGGGAGGGTTATGATGCATTCCTTATTGACAAAGCGTGAAAAAGAGATATTTACACTCTTGATACAATCTTATACAACAAAAGAAATTGCAAAACAATTATATATTAGTGAAAAGACAGTTCGTAATCATATTTCCAACGTGATTCAAAAACTAGGTGTTGAATCTCGTATCCAGGCTGTCTTGGAACTTATTAAAATGAAAGAAATTGATCTTTAGAAATCAATTTCTTTTCTTTAAAAATATAACAATATGTATTATAATAGTCGAGAAAGGGTGATGACATGAAATTAAAAACATGGCACTTATTTCTTGTAATCATTATTTTGTTTGGTTGTTCTTTTTATGTTGTTAATCTTCATTTTGATAAATTTTATAGACTTAATGGCATTAATAATGATAATCGTGTCTTAATTGAAAAATATTTAAGTGATGACGAACAGGAATATTTAATAGATAATCAGATTTCAATTGATCTATTTATTGACTACATAGAATATGATGATTTTCAATTAGTCAATTATCAATATTATAACCTTTTAAAAGAAACTCATCGTTATTCAACAATAACAGATATTCTAGAAACTGGAAATTCTTTAGCTACACGATTAGATTATCTTTATCGTCAACAGGCTTTTGATCAGGCCAAAGTATTAGTACATAATGTTTTGGAAGAAGCTTTTTTAAATACTGACAATTTTAATTTTGACTATATTGATATCTACACATCAATGAAATCATTATATCAGGAAAATGATTATTCATTTGTACAGGATAGCGAGAAATATATCCTCATTTTACAGGAAATGGGCTATGATGATTTAAATCAGATTAGTCAGATTATGGAAATGTTAGCACGTGCTTATAATCAGCAGACTTTAGCTGATTTAATGGCGACAACATTACCAGCAGGAGTACAAATGGTTTTTGCACCTTATGAGTTAGATACCTTAGTGAATCAACAAAACTATATTGGAAAATATGAGCCACGTGAATTACTTCTCGTACAGGATATACCAAGGGTAAGTTATACAATGTATTTACAAAAGGATGCATATAATGCTTTATTAAAACTTTATACAGATTTAAGCAAAGAATACAAAGGCTTTTTATTGCGCAGTGCTTATCAGTCACCACAGACATTAGATGAAAAAGAAGTGGGTTATAATGAAATGCAGCTAGGATTGACAATTGAAGTTACACAATCTGAATTGGCTTATCAGAAATTTGAAAATACTGAGATGTCAAAATGGCTTGAAGAACATGCTTATGAATATGGTTTTATTTTAAGATATCCACAGCGCAAGGCTTCTATTACAAATCATGCCTATGATGCTCATATTTATCGATATGTTGGTAAATCTTTAGCTAAATCTTTGCATGATTCAAATTTAACATTAGAAGAATATCAATTACAAAACAAGGGAGAATAATTATGAATAATCCAATTGGAATCTTTGATTCTGGAGTAGGGGGACTTACAGTTTTAGACTATATGCGTCAACAGTTTCCGCATGAAAATATGATTTATATTGGTGATAATGCACATTGTCCTTATGGTGATAAAACGAAAAGTCAACTTTTAGAATATACACGTCAAATATGTGATTATTTTGCAAAGCAACATGTTAAAATGATTGTTTTGGCTTGTAATACAACAAGTGCAAATGTCTTGGATGAATTACAGAAGTTATATCCACATATTCCCATCGTAGGTGTCATTCATTCAACAGTACATGAGTTTTTAGCACGTCATCATCAAAGAGTCTTGGTGATTGCAACATCGGCAACAATTCAATCTCATAAGTATCGTCAAATGCTTTTACAATACAATCCTGAATTAACTGTTTATGAATTGGCGACACCACGCTTAGTTCCAGTCATTGAGTCTGGTGAATACAAATATGGAATACAAGAACTTTTAGGAGAATATTTGTTGCCATATCAAAATAAAATAGATGCTTTAATTTTAGGGTGTACACATTATCCTATTCTATTAAAACAGTTTCAAGACGTGATGGAAGATATTGATTATATTTCCAGCAGTGCATCTATCTGTCAGGAAGTGGCTTCATATCTTAAAAACCATCATCTAGAAAATACCTCTTCATTACCTCAGACAATTACCATTTATACAACGGGAGATACACAAACTTTTGTAGAATCTTCACAAGGATTTTTTGATTATCAGGATTTATCTGTTTCACATCTTCATTTATAAAATTTATAGATGTTATTTTAAACATGGCAGGGAAGTAACAAATAACGTTACTTCCTTTATTGTATAACATGGAATTGAAGAATAAGTAAAAAATACAGCAATATATTCTGTTGTTTATGTTTTTTATAAATTCTATTTGAGATTTTGATAATGAAATATACATAATAGTCTTGATTGAAAGTCAAAGATCATATTTTTTTATAGAAATATGATTCATAGGAATCTTTTTTTTATATTTTCATATATTGTTTTGAGGTGGGAACATGAAAAAGAAGATTATCATTGTGTCTGTTTCAATTATTTGTTTAGCTATTGGTTCTTTTATATATTTACAGATGGATGATTCAAAACAGGTCAGTGAAACATTTTTACAAACTCTCATATATCAGGATGCTAATCATGATCTTGTTCCTGTAAGCTTAAATGTGCATAATCAAATGGAATTAGAAACTGATATTAGAAATAAAATTGATTTAATGCAATCGTCTCAATTGCAGGCATATGGATTATATCCTGTTATTGATTCACAATTAGAAGTTCAATCAGTAGAACTTCAAGATCATATGTTAACAGTGAGTTTTAATGATTGTTTATATTCTAATCAAGATGCTTTAAATATTATTGAAGCTTTGACTTATGTACTCACTGATTATGATGATGTTAATCAACTTAAAATACAAATAGATGGAAAAGATGTAACATATTTGCCAAATAGCACTGTTCCATTAAATCATCTAACACATGATTTAGGGTTGAATAATTTTGAAGAAGCATCAACTTTCTTACATCAAAGTGTACCTGTGATGGTTTATCAGGAAAAGACAATAGCTGATTATCTTTATTATGTTCCAACAACATTACGTATTAGTGAGTCTGATAGTTTAGAAGAACAAGTTCAAACTATTTTAAGTCATATCAATAGTAAAATTCATTTATTAAATGCATCACTCGATAATCAGGTTTTAACACTGGAATTAGATTCAAATCTTTTATTAGACAATGAAAGAATAGATAAGACTTTAGAAGAACTTATCATTTTATCTTTAACATCTTTAGATAACGTCAAGGATGTAGACATTCTCATTAATGGAGAAAGTGTTAGAAATCAGGAAACTTCACAAATTCATTATAATTATATTAAAATTTAGATTTTTTTGGTATAATAGTGTCTAGGTGATGTAAATGAAAAAAATTGTAATTATGTCTGATAACCACGGCGATCAGTCTATGATCGATTATGTAAAAGAACATGAACAAGATGGGGACTATTATATTCATTGTGGAGATAGCGAGGCTTATGATTTAAGAGTATTAGAGGGTTTTATCTGTGTCAAAGGAAATAATGACTGGTCTTTAGATTTACCTAAAGAGGCACGTCTTGTTGTAGAAGGTGTATCTATTTTCATTACTCATGGTCAGTATTTTGGCTATTTTAATAGAGAATTAGCTATGAATGATATACTGACAAGGAATCATTGTCAGGTTTTAATATCAGGTCATACGCACATGCCAATGTTTCAAAAAGATGGATCATTCTATTATATTAATCCTGGATCTACAACCTTACCACGTGGAGGGAGTGCCAGAAGCTATGCTGTGTTATTCATTGATAATGGGAAACTGGATTTTAGACTGAAAGAGATACAAAAATAAAAATGTATCTTTTTTTATAAAAAAGTAAAAAAAGTCTTGCATGTTATAATATGTTATGCTAATATATATGGGCAGTCGAAAAACAGATGTCTACGTAGCTCAGCTGGATAGAGCACACGCCTTCTAAGCGTGCGGTCGCGGGTTCGAATCCCTCCGTGGACGCCATTTAAAAACTACCCTGATTTATCAGGGTTTTTTTGTTAAAAAAGTGGAGTCTGCTTTTTTTCTATGATATAATTTTTTAAAGGAGAAAAGACTATGCACAAAGATCCATTTTATAAAAGTTTAGGATATGCTATATCTGGTATTATTCAATGTATTCAAAAAGAAAGAAATATTAAAATACATTTAGTATTTATGTTTTTGGTTATTATATGTGGTTTTCTTTTTCGATTATCTATTACAGAGTGGTTAGTTTGTATTTTGTTGTTTGGACTCGTTATTTCTTTAGAGTTAGTCAATACTGCTATTGAAGCGGTTGTCGATTTATGTACGCAAGAATATCATCCTCTTGCTAAAATAGCAAAGGATACTGCAGCAGGTGCTGTTTTAATAAGTGCAATTGCTTCAGTTGTTATAGGGCTTATTATTTTTGTCCCTAAGATTTTGAGTTTAGTAAGCTTATAGGCTTACTTTTTTTGATGAAATGAATAATGCTAATTATGTATCACTGAATATGAATAAAATAATAAAATGTTTGTTTATAAAAAACAGTATAATATTATTCATAAAATTTTTGTTTTTTTCATTATATTTTCACATTGCTTTTGTAATATTGAATGTAAATAAGGAGGAAAAAGATGAAGGAGAAAACAAAAGGTATAATATTATCAGTAGTCGTTATAATCTCTCTTATCACAATATTCATTCATCAGCCTATAGAAATTAAAAGAGATATATTCAATAATACAAGGCATAAAAATGACGAGATTCAATTGATTATGAATGAAGCTGTTGATTTTATAAGTCAAGACGGGATTACAGTGACTCGAGTTCATTATGATGGTAAAGAAAGTCAAGAGACGGAAAATAGACTTATTAATGATTATGGATATCAGGACGCTATAGTTGTTTATCTAGAATTCCATACAGGATTCTTTAACATACCATCTGGATTTATAGGAAACTATCATGCATCCGGATATCAATATGTTTGTATTAAAAATAATCAAGGCATATGGGAATTACATAGCGTTGGTTATGGATAAAAATATTATTACTTTTAAAGGTGAATCATTGCAGTGATTCACCTTTGATTCTATATTGATCAATTAAGAAAAGGTATAGACAAATAAAAAAGACATAAAGAATTTCTAGGATTCCACTTACATGACCACTGACTATAAATAAAATAATCAGCACTTGTAAACCACAATGAAAAATCCAGTGAGTTTGAATGTAAATGGATGGATATTGAATAGAAAGATAATGTGTATAGATTTGTAATATCACAATAAAAAGTAGTGATGAAATCATCGAAGCATAGACATGGAGTTGTGATAGCCATGATTGATCATTTGAATACGGACATATGGCACCAATACACATTATGAAAGTTGTTAAAACAATAAGATAGGGAATATATTTTGGATAATAATTTAAATATTGAAAATGACGATAAGTTTGATATGCAAAATAAAATGCACAGACAATTGTATAAACAACAACGAGAAGATGATATTCTGGTAATGTAGACACGCCTGTAATATTCTCATACATCACATCTTTACGTGTAGCAATAAATAATGTTGAAAGAAAGATTAAAATATAAGACATATAGACACCTCTTTAAAATTATATACTTTTTAAAAAAAATAAAAAGGAAAATTCTAAACATAGAAAAGAATAAAGATACATGAAAAGATCATATTGATTTTATTTTACCGCACTTGCATCAATTTATTCATATTTTATTGATGGGAAAATGTCACCAATTGGAAAATAATTCATATTTTAAAATGAGGTGACTAGGAATGCTGATTTTTGTTAATCATGATGATTTACGTGGACAGGAAGTCATGGAAGAATTGGTGAAAAATGGATATTATGTAACTGATGAATGGAAAGATTTGCGTTATTGTCAAATGATTTATTTGGGTTTAAAAGGAATTGATCGAAAAAATCGACTTTTATTACATCGTGATACAATTATTGTTGATGAAAAAACATGGAAACAGTTGCATCCACAGACAATAATCATAACAATGATTCATAATGATTATCTAGATACATTATCTAAACAATATGGTTTTCAATATTATGCTTTTTTAGATGAGGAAGATTTTGTTGATAAAAATAGTGTTTTGACGGCTGAAGGTATCATTTCCTATTTGATTTCACATCGTCGTTTTCCTATATATCACAGTCAAATTCATGTGCTGGGGTATGGGCATTGTGGGCAGGTCATTGTTCGTGATTTCATAGCTTTACAAGCCTATGTTCATGTAGGAATAAGAAATCGTCAGCTTTTTGAAGACATTGAAAAAACAGGAGCTAAACCGTATCATTTGGATCATATGGATTTAAGTGATTGTGATGTTTTGATTAATACAATTCCATCGCAGGTAGTGACATCATCTAAGCTTGATCAGGCTCCAACATCTATGATGATTCTTGACATTGCTTCCTATCCATATGGTGTAGATCATCACTATGCATTATCAAAAGGTTTCAATAGTATTATCTTGCCATCTATTCCTAGTAAATATGCATATGGGTATGCTGGTAGGATGATGACAGATTTTATGAAGGAGAAGATGAAAAATGTATAAAATTGGTTTTGCTGTAACAGGTTCATTTTGTAGTATGAATGATATGCTGGAAGTTTTAAAACAAGTTTGTCAACATTATGATGTAGAAGTTTTTATAACGCCACATGTGCATCAACTGGATACTCGTTTTTATACACATGAAGAGCTAGAAGAAAAGATTAAAGAAATCACTCATAAAGATATTCATACAACGATTCAAGAGGCTGAAGTCTATGGACCAAAACCACAATTGGATGCTGTACTTGTCTATCCTTGTGATGCTACGACTTTAAATAAAATAGATTTAGGTATTAATGATAATTGTGTAACAATGTTGGTTAAATCATGTTTACGTAATCAAATTCCGATTGTATTAGGGGTTTATTCAAATGATATTCTATCTAACAGTGGTGTTCATCTTTTTTCGCTTTTTAATAAGAAAAATTTTTATTTTGTTCCTATGTTTCAAGACGATTATCAAAGAAAGCCACAAAGCATGATTGCGGCTAAAGATAAAGTATTAGATACATTACATTTCGCATTGAAACATCAGCAAAATCAACCTTTTTTATTAGGGTATAGGAAGATTTAAATGAAAGAGATCTTTACAGCTTTAATAACACCATTCAATCAAGATCAGTCTATTGATTACCCAGGATTATTTCGTTTGTTAGATAAATTGATACATGAAGGTAACAAATCTTTTGTTTTGTGTGGGACAACAGGTGAAATATCTACACTAAAGCTTGAAGAAAGGAGAGTATTAGTAGAAAGAATATTAGATAAATATCCACATATTCGTGTTATTATAGGAATCTGTTCAAATTGTACAGCCGAAGTTATTAGACATATTCAAATGTATAAAGATAATCAGGCTATATATGCTTTTTTAGTTATCGTTCCCTATTATATAAAACCGAATCAGGAAGGAATTTATAGGCACTTTGATATGATTGGAGCTTCAACAGATAAGAAAATAATGATTTATAATATTCCAAGTCGTTGTGGAGTTGGTATTACGCCTTCCACTGTCATTCGATTAGCAACAAAGCATCAAAATATTATTGGAATGAAACAATGTGGACCATTAGATGACATCAAAATAATAAAAAAAGCATTACCGCATTTTAAAGTTTATTTAGGTGATGATCATCTTTTGTTGGAAGGTTTACAATATCATATTGATGGTCTTATTTCAGTGGCAAGTCATATTGATTATCCGTTAATTGAAAGAATTATGCAAAAAAGAAAACAATATGATGATGCACATTTGAAGATTTTAAGCCAATTTCTTTTCAAAGAACCAAATCCCGCTCCAGTAAAGTATATTTTAAGTGAAATGGGTTATATTCAAAATATATTAAGAAGTCCTTTGACAAGTATTACACCACAATTGCAACAAGAGTTAGAGTCGCTTATAGAAAATTATCAGAAAAAATAATTTGAAGCCATGAATATAATATGATATGATATTCATACTTTTGAAAACATCTATACACAAAGAGAAAACAAATGTATAATGATATTAAAGAGTAATCATGAAAAGAAAGGGTGAAAAAATGAAAAATGATGTCATAAAGTTTATACCTATGGGTGGACAAGCTGAAATGGGTAAAAGTATGTATTGTTTTGAAATTAATGATAAAATTTTTATAATAGATTCAGGATTTCGATTCCCTGATTCAGATAAACTAGGTGTTGATATCATCATTCCTAGTTTTACATATTTAGAAGAAAGAGCTGATCAGGTTGCGGCAATTATCATAACACATGGTCATGATGACGCTATGGCAGCACTGCCTTATTTACTTCAAAGCATTCATGCTCCTGTTTATGCACCACAATTAACAGCACTTTTAATCAAACAAATGATAGAACGTTTTCAACGTCATAATCATGTCAAAATTGATTTGGATTTACATGCTGTTCATCGCAATGCTTCTATTGATATCGAAGGTGTTCCTGTTGAATTTTTCCCAGTGACACATTCTATTCCTGGAAGTGTTGGAGTAGCACTTTGGACAAGTTATGGTTATCTTGTTTATAGTGGTGAATTTATTATTGATTTTGGTGCTCCAAAGGAATTTCAATGTGATATTCAAAAAATGATGGAAATTGGTAAGAAAGGTGTTTTGGCATTATTAGTCGAATCATCAGGTGCTAAACATGATGGATATACTTCTCCAAATCATAAACTGACAAATAAGATTGATCATATATTTGAAGATAGCTATGAAAGAATCATTATTTCTAGTTATGCGCAAAATGTCTTTAGAACTCAGGAAATTATTGAACTTACAAAAAAATACAAACGTCAAATCGTTTTTTATGGACGTGATAAATATGATAATACAAATAGTTTATTGAGAATTGCCCAAAGGTCTAAAAAGCCTGTTTTAAATGTACCTGATTCATTATTAGGTGATAAAGAAAAAATTGGTCAGCCACAATATGACAGTAACTATGTTATCTTGTTAAGTGGTAGTCCACGTCGTATCTACCATGATATTTGTGATATTATTGATGGTGGTGATGACTTATTAAAGTTAAGAAAAGGTGATACTTTTATAGTTGCTTCTCCTGTATTGCCTGGAACAGAAAAAATTGCGAATAAAGCTCATAATGGCTTGTATAAAACTGATGCACATGTTCATCTGTTAAAAAATAAAGATTTATTTTCTATGCATGCATCAAAAGAAGATCTTAAAGTTATTATTCAAATATTTAAACCAAAATACTATATTCCAATGAAAGGTGAATATCAGCATTTTATATTCAATCAACAAATTGCCAAAGATATGGGAATCCCTGATGATCATATCATTATTATGGATAATGGGGAACGTGTAACATTTGAAAAGGGAGAATTATTACAAAGTCGTGATGTGTATGAGATTGATGATGTCATGATTGATGGTATCGGTATTGGTGATGTTGGTGAAAAGGTCATTGATGATCGTATTCAATTAGCAAATGATGGAGTGGTCATTGTTGGACTAACAATATCACGAGAAACAAAAGAAATTGTTGCTCAAACGGATTGTCAAAGTCGAGGATTTGTTTATTTAAAAGATTCTGAATATGTTATTAAGCATGTTATTGAAATTTGTGAAAAAGTTGTTGGTCAGTTAAAAGATAATCCTGATATGGAAATTGCTGAAATAAGAAGTATGATGAAAGAACAGTCAATGAAATATATTATAAAGGAAACTGGCAAGAAACCTGTTTTTATTGGTGTTGTTGTCGAGATATAGGCAAGAGAAATCTTGCTTTTTCTTTTCATTAATGTGAGATTTTGTTATAATGGAAAAATGAAAGAAGGTGAGCATAATGGCGAAAACAAAGCGTTCAAAAAAATCTAAGAATCAGATTCTGGAAGAAAAGTTACGTTTGAGAATTATTATTTTATTTGTGATCTTTGCTATTATTGTATCAGCTTTACGATTGGGGTTTATTGGACAGGGAATTCATAATTGTGTTGCTTTTTTAACCGGAAATTTATACGGTGTTGTTTATTTAGCACTTCTTGTCGTCTGTATATATATATTATGTAAGGCTCAAATTCCACGTTTGAATGGACCAGAAGCAATTGGTATTTATGCGATTTTTATCAGTATGTTGACTATTGCTTCTATTCCTAGTCAGCCACAGGCAAGTGGAATGGGGGTTATTTCTACATATCTTCAGAGTCAACAGATGAATAAAGGTGGATTTATTGGCATTTGTTTATATGGTGTTTTTAGTTCGCTGTTTGAAAGTTTAGGCGCATTGATTTTATCAATTATTATTTTGATTATTGGTTTGGCGTTGATTTTTAGTAAACTTTATTTTCAACATCAAAAAACAAAGAAGAAAAAACCAAAAGTATCTAAACAAGAAGAAACACCAGTACAAACAATTGTTTTAAAAAAGAAATCTCATTTCTTTGATTTTTTGTCAAAAGATAAAGAAATTCCTCTTTTTCCTGATTCTGCTTTTGATGATGTTGAAGAAAAGATTGATCCAGAAATGACAAGTGCTTTTGAATTTGATCAAGATAATATGAAATTAGATATTAAAGAAAAAAAACCTTTAAAAATCAAAGAAGAGAAAGAAAGTCCTCAAGAATCTTACATAGAGCCACCTAAGAAAACAGATTTATCACACTATCAGTTACCGCCACTATCATTGTTGTCAACAAGATCAACGCATAATGTTTCTAAAGAAAAGAGTGCAGCAAACAAGAACGCTGCAAGATTAACCAATGTTCTTAAACAATTTGGGGTCAATGCAACAATAGAAAATGCTTTTATAGGACCGACAATTACAAAGTATGAATTGAAATTGGAAATTGGTACACGTGTTAATAAAATCTTACAGTTACAGGATGATATCAAGCTTGCATTAGCAACGGCAGATATTAGAATTGAAGCTCCTATACCAGGGAAACCTTATGTTGGAATTGAAGTTCCTAATCAAAGCGCAGCAATGGTTGGTTTTAAAGATGTTTTAAAAAGTTTATTATCAAATTCAAAATATCAGCATAATCCACTTGTTGTAGCATTAGGAAAAGATGTGTCTGGGAAACCTGTTTTTGCACAATTGGATAAAATGCCTCATTTATTAATTGCAGGGGCAACAGGTTCAGGGAAATCTGTTTGTGTCAATACAATTATTTCATCTATTTTGATGCGAGCTAAACCAGATGAGGTGAAATTGATTTTAGTCGATCCTAAAAAAGTTGAATTATCTATTTATAATGGAATTCCTCATTTGTTGGCACCTGTTGTTACTGATCCTAAAAAAGCAGCTGCAGTTTTACGAGAAGTCGTTGCTGAAATGGAAAGACGTTATGATTTGTTTGCAAGTGTAAATGCAAGAAATATCCAAGGATATAATGAATTTGCGAAAACATATAATGAAGATCATACTGATGAACCAAAAGAAATTTTACCTTATCATGTTATTATCTTAGATGAAGTTGCTGATTTAATGATGGTTGCCAGTAAAGATGTTGAAGATTGTATTATGCGTATATCACAAATGGCTAGAGCAGCTGGGATTCATTTGATAGTTGCGACTCAAAGACCTTCTACAGATATTATTACAGGTGTCATTAAGGCCAATATACCATCACGTATAGCTTTTGCAGTGTCATCAAGCATTGATTCACGTACAATTTTGGATACATCTGGAGCAGAAAAACTATTAGGAAAAGGGGATATGCTTTTTTCACCAATGGGATCATCTTCGCCAATGCGTGTTCAAGGATGTTTTGTAAGTGATGAAGAAGTGTCAGCCATTGTTCATTATGTCTCTTCTCAACAAGAAGTGGTTTATGAAGACAAATATGTCAATGTCAAGTCTATTTCCTCAACACAGGGAAGTGATGACTTTGATGAAGAAGACGAAGAATACGAAAAATGTAGAGAATTTGTTATTCAGGCTCAAAAGGCCAGTACATCTTTATTACAACGTAAATTTAGAATAGGTTATAATAAAGCAGCTCGTATTATTGACCGTTTGGAAGAAGAAGGGGTTATTGGACCACAGCTTGGTAGTAAACCTCGTGAAGTTTATATTCGACAATATCATGAAGAAGATTTATAAAAAACATTGAATATATCAATAAAAATAAAATATTCTTAAAAAGGGAGAATGACGAATATAAAGATATTTGTCGTTTTCTCTTTTTATTTTGTGAAAATAATGTTAAAATATGGTTAGAATGTTAAAGGAGGAAAACAAGATATGAAAAAAATGTTTGCGTCTTTATTGGCATTATCTATGGTGTTAGTAGGATGTGGTGGTGATGGAGGTGATTCTGCATCTAGTTCAAAGCCTGAAATTGTTATGTTAACTGACAAAGGTACTATTGATGATAAGTCATTCAACCAAGGTACATATGAAGGTGTTAAAGCATATGCAAAGAAAAATGGAATTGATTGTACATACATCAAACCTGTTGATGCAACAACAGATGAATACAACAATTCTATTGATCAGGCTGTAAAATCAGGAGCAAAAGTTGTCGTGTGTCCTGGATATTTATTTGAAGAATCAATCTATATCAAACAAACTGAATACCCTGATGTTAAATTTATTTTAATTGATGGAAACCCACATGATGCAAGTTATAAAGACTATAAAACTGAAAAGAACACAATCGGTATTACTTTCCAAGAAGAACAATCTGGTTATTTAGCTGGATATGCTGCTGTTAAAGATGGTAATACAAGCTTAGGATTCATGGGTGGACAAGCAGTACCTGCTGTTATGAACTTTGGATATGGTTATGTTCAAGGTGCTAATGATGCTGCTAAAGAATTAGGTATTACAGTCAAAATGAAATATCATTATACAGGTGGATTTAGTGCAACTCCTGAAATTCAAACAAAAGCTTCTTCATGGTATAAAGATGGAGTCACTATTGTGTTTGGATGCGGTGGTTCTGTAGGAAACTCTGTTATGGCTGCTGCTGAAGCAAGTAATCCTGTAGGAAAAGTGATTGGTGTTGACGTTGATCAATCTTCTGAATCTGATACAGTTGTCACTTCTGCATATAAAAAATTAGGTGATGCTGTTCAAAAAGCGCTTGAATCTATTTATAGTGGAGATTTCGATAAAACTGATGATACAAATATCCAATTTAGAGGTGGACAAAATATTGTTTTAGGTGCTAAAGATGGAGATGTTGGTTTACCATTAGAAACTTCTAAATTTGAAAAATTTACTGAAGCTGATTATAATGCAATTTATGATAAAATTGTTAATGGTTCTATAACAATTAAAAATAATAAAGATGCTGAATCTCCAAAAGATTTAAATTGTTCAAATGTAGAATTAACAATAGAAAATTAATTGAAATGGTTAAGGCTTGAAATTCATAATTTTCAAGCCTTATTTTGTTAAATGAATTTTATTGTTGTGATTTTCTTGAAAATTAAGTTATAATAAATAATGAAGATAAATTGAAAAAGGAGGAAGAAAATGGAAAACGTTATCGAGATGCGACATATTACGAAAGTTTTTCCGGGAATCATTGCAAACGATGACGTGACTATTGAATTAAGAAAAGGTGAGATTCATGCACTGCTGGGGGAAAATGGTGCAGGAAAATCAACTTTGATGAGTGTCTTGTTTGGGCTATATCAACCTGAAAAAGGAGAGATTTTAAAGAATGGTCATGTTGTTCAAATTAATAATCCTAATGATGCAAACAGCTTGGGAATTGGAATGGTTCACCAACATTTTAAATTAGTTCATAATTTTACTGTTTTAGAGAATATCGTTTTAGGTGCCGAAGATACAAAACATGGTTTCCTTTATATGAAAAATGCTCGAAAAAAAGTAGAAGAAATTTCTCAACGTTATAATTTAAAAGTTGATTGTGATGCCTTGATTAGTGATATTACTGTGGGAATGCAACAACGTGTTGAAATTATTAAGATGTTATATCGTGATAATGAGGTTTTGATTTTTGATGAACCAACCGCTGTTTTAACACCACAAGAAATTGAAGAACTTATGCAAATCATGAGAGATTTAGCAAAAGAAGGTAAATCTATCTTATTCATTACACATAAGTTAAATGAAATTAAAGAAGTGGCAGATCGTTGTACTGTACTTAGAAAAGGTAAATATATTGGAACAATTGATGTTGCCGCAACAACTAAAGAAGAAATGTCTGAAATGATGGTTGGTCGAAAAATCAATTTAACAACTGAAAAAACTGAGTCACATCCAACAGATGATATTTTGGTTGTAAAAAATCTTTCAATAGGTAAAAAAGGACATAAAAATCCTGTAAATAATGTTAGCTTTTCTGTAAGAAAAGGAGAGATTGTTTGTATTGCAGGTATAGACGGTAACGGTCAAACAGAACTTGTACAAGCTATTACAGGATTGATGCCTGTTTTAGATGGGACAATATCGTTAAATGGAAAAGATATTACACACGCTTCCATACGTCAAAGAAATGTGAGTGGTATTTCACATATCCCTGAAGATCGTCATAAACATGGACTTGTTTTGGATTATCCACTTTCTTATAATTTGGTTTTACAAAGATATTTTGAACCTCAATTTTCACAGCATGGCTTTTTGAAATTTGAAGAAATTGAAAAATATTCTGAAAAATTGATTGAGCAATACGATATAAGAAGTGGTCAAGGTTCAAAAACAATTGCTAGAAGCATGTCTGGTGGTAATCAGCAAAAAGCAATTATTGCTAGAGAAATTGATAAAGATCCTGATTGTTTAATTGCTGTACAACCAACAAGAGGATTGGATGTAGGAGCTATTGAATATATTCATAAACAAATCATTCGTGAAAGAGATGAAGGAAAAGCTGTTTTATTGGTTTCTTTAGAGCTTGATGAAGTTATGAATTTGTCTGATAGAATTTTAGTTATCTATGAAGGTGAAATTGTTGGGGAACTTAATCCTAAAGAAATCACTGTACAAGAATTAGGACTTTATATGGCAGGAAGTAAGAGAGGTGATACAAATGAAAAAGCTGTTTAAATCTGAAGCATCACTTAATTTTGCATCTTCTGTCACTGCGATTATTGCGGGGTTAATTATAGGATTAATTGTTATTATTATTGCGAATCCATCAAACGCATTGAATGGGTTTTTAACTCTCATTCAAGGTGGCTTTAGTAATGGAACAAGAGGAATTGGACAAGTTTTGAATAATGCAACGCCTATTATTTTAACTGGTTTATCAGTGGGATTTGCCTTTAAAACAGGACTTTTTAACATTGGAACTCCTGGACAGTTTGTTGTTGGGGCATTTGTAGCCATTTATATTGGTGTTGAATGGACTTTTCTTCCTGGTGCTATTCACTGGCTGGTTGCTATTCTTTTTGCAGCATTAGCTGGAGCGTTATGGGGATGTGTTCCAGGAATTATGAAAGCCTATTTAAATGTTAATGAAGTTATTGCTTCAATTATTATGAATTATATTGGAATGTATACAGTTAATTATATCGTTCCATTAACAGTATTTAATATTAATAAAAATGAAACATTACCAGTAGCCTCAAGTGCTGTTATTCCACAATTTGGAATTGAACATCTTATTCCAAATGTGAATGGAGGTATTGTTATTGCGATCATTCTCGTTGTTGTTATTCATATCATTCTCAACAAATCTGTACTTGGTTATGAATTAAAGGCTTGTGGTTTTAATCGTGATGCGAGTAAGTATGCTGGTATTAATGCTAAACAAAAAATTGTTTGCTCTATGATGATTGCAGGAGCATTAGCTGGTATTGGTGGTGCTTTGGTTTATTTAGGTGGAACTGGAAAATGTTTGGCAGTTGTAGATACTTTAGCACCTGAAGGATTTAATGGTATAGCTGTTGCTTTATTAGGTCTTTCTAGTCCTTTTGGTATTTTAGCAGCAGGATTATTTATTGCTCATTTAACAATTGGTGGTTCATTAATGCAAATTTATGGATTTATTCCACAAATTGTTGATATTATTATAGCAATTATTATTTATTTCTCAGCTTTTGCACTTATGGTTAAGGGTATTATAGCAAATGGTTTCCATTTTAAGAAGAAACCTAAAGTAAAGGAGGGACAATAATATGAGTGATATTTTATTCTTATTTCAACAGACAATGTTCTTCTTTATTCCACTTTTAATTGTTGCATTGGGTGGTTTATTCTCTGAACGTAGTGGTATTATTAATATTGCGTTAGAGGGTATGATGATTATTGGAGCATTTGCAGGAATCTTTTTCATTCACTTTTTTCAAGAGGCAATGGATCCACAAATTTGTTTGTTGATTGCTTTACTTATTGCTGGTTTATCTGGAACATTATTTGCTTTATTCCATGCAATTGCCTCTATTAATATGAAAGCCGATCAAACAATTAGTGGGACTGCATTGAATATGTTTGCACCTGCATTTTGTATATTTGTTGCTAGATTAGTTCAACAAACACAACAGGTTGAATTTTCTAATACATTTAGAATTACAAAAGTTCCAGTTCTTGGAGATATTCCATTTATTGGAGAGTTCCTTTTCCAAAATACATATATTACAAACTTTTTAGGAATTCTTATTTTGATTTTGTCATGGCTGATTTTATATAAAACACGTTTTGGACTTAGATTACGTTCTTGTGGTGAATTACCACAAGCAGCTGACAGTGCTGGTATTAATGTTTATAAAATTCGTTATGCTGGAACGCTTATTTCAGGATTCTTAGCTGGTATTGGAGGATTAATATTTATTGTTCCTACAAGTACAAACTTTAATGCAGACGTTGCTGGTTATGGGTTCTTAGCATTAGCTGTATTGATTTTTGGACAATGGAAACCTTGGCATATTGCTGGAGCAGCTTTCTTCTTTGGATTTATGAAAACTATTGCTTCTGCCGGTTTGCCATTTCTGGCTTCGTTAGCTATTCCAAATTACTTTTATAAAATCACACCATATGTGGCAACACTTATTGTATTAGCTTTTACATCTAAAAATTCTGCTGCACCACGTGCGGAAGGAGAACCGTTTGATAAAGGTAAACGTTAAGATCAAGAGAATCTCTTGGTCTTTTTTATTTTAATTTGTTGAAAATTGAGTATAATATATGTGTATACGAATTGGAGGTTATTTATGGAAAACGTCTATCAAATGTCGGGATATACTTTACATCTTATTCCAACTCAAAAATTTAAAACAATGACAATTTCATTAAGATTACAAAGTCCGTTATTGAAAGAAACGACAACAATGAGAACATTATTAACATTTGTCATGATGGCAGCAACACAAGATTATCCATCTACTAAATCTTTGGCGCGTTATCTTGATGAAAACTATGGAGCAAGCTTGTCTACACATATTACAACAAAAGGGAAGTCACACGTTATCAATGTGACAACAAGCTTTGTGAATGATGCTTATTTGCCTACAAAAGAAAACTTATTAGAAAAGCAATTACAATTATTAAGTGATTTATTTTATCGTCCATTGATAGTTGACAATGGTTTTGATGAAACAATCGTGCAACTCAAAAAGAAAGAATTAAAAGAAAAACTACAAGCTAATAAAGATGATAAGTTTTCATATTCTTTAGATAAATTGTTTGAATATATGGGTAGAGATCAAGTGTTGGGTATTCCAAGTACTGGTTATGAAAATGAAATTCAAAAGATTACACCTCAACAGCTTTATCAATATATGAAAAAATGTATTGTTGAAGATGAAAAACATATTTATGTTGTTGGTGATATTCCAGAAAATATTGTAGATATTTTTCAACGTCTTTTGCAATTTCCAGAACAATACTATGATTATCCTTCAGCATATATTTTTCAAAGTCCTCGCCATGAACTTTTAGAAGTCATTGAAAAACAGGATATTACGCAATCTAAGTTGAATTTAGGATACCAGATTCAATGTGATTTTACATCACCACAGCATTATGCATTTACTGTTTTTAATGCCATATTTGGTGGATTTTCACAATCACGTTTATTTCAGGTTGTAAGAGAGAAACATAGTTTATGTTATTATATTTCTTCTAGTTATGATGCTTTTAATGGCATGATGATTGTCAATGCTGGAATTGAACAGAAAGATTATCAAAAGACTCTTGATTTGATTCATCAACAGCTTAGTGATTTACAAAATGGAAATGTTCGTGAAGAAGAAATGAAAATCGCGAAAATGATGCTTACAAATGCTTTAAAAAAGACAAATGATGAAGCAAGTAGTATGATTGCCTTGGCTTATAACCGTGACATCACTCATGTTCGTGAAACGAGTGAAGAATATATTGAAAAACTAATGAATGTAACTTTAGGAGAAATTGTTGACGTTGCTAAAAAAGTAAAACTGGATACAATTTACTTCCTTACAGGAAAGGAGTTCCATGAAAATAATTAAAGATCCAACATTAAAGGAAACGTTATATTATGAAGAAATGAAAAATGGATTAAAAGTTTATCTTTTACCTAAAGTTGGTTTTTCCAAAACATATGGTCTATTTTCTACACGTTTTGGTTCTATAGATACGACTTTTGTTCCTCTACATGAATCTGAAATGATAAAAGTTCCTGATGGAATTGCTCATTTCTTAGAACATAAAATGTTTGAAATGGAAAATGGTGATGCAAGTGATGCCTTTGCAAGATTAGGTGCGAATACAAATGCTTTTACTTCTTCTTCAAGAACTGCATATTTATTTAGTACAACAAGTCATGAAAAAGAATGTATTGAGTTATTACTTGATTTTGTACAAGATATTTATTTAACAGATGAAAATGTTGAAAAAGAAAAAGGAATCATCAATCAGGAAATCAGAATGTATGATGATGATCCAGACTGGCGATGCTATTTTGGAAGTATTCAAAACTTATATCAGCATCATCCTGTGAAAATTGATATTGCAGGAACTGTTGAAACAGTTGCTTCTATTGATAAAGATACATTAGAAAAATGTTATCATACTTTCTATCATCCTAGTAACATGATGTTATTTGTGGTAGGAAATATTGATCCTCAACAAACTATGCAACTTATTAGAGAAAACCAAGAAAATAAGCATTTTGAAAAAGAAAATCCTATTCAAAGAGAAGTTGTTAATGAACCATTAGAAGTAGCACAAAATGATGCAACTTTATATATGGATGTAACTATGCCTAAAATCATTGTATCATTAAAAATAAATGATATTTTACAAGCGCCACAAGAACGTTTAAAAAGAGAATTAGGTATGAACTTATTATTAGATATTTTCTTTGCAAAGAGTTCTTCATTATATGAGAAGTGGCTAACAGATGAATTGATTAATGATAGTTTTAGTGCTCAATTTACACAAGAAAGAGATTATTGTTTCTTACAAATAGGAGGAGATACTCTATATCCTGATAAATTGAAAGACAAGATTTATGATTTTGTTAGACATATTCATGATTATTCCATTTCTAAGGATGATTTTGAACGTCTAAAGAAAAAAACAATGGGGATTTTGATATCTGTTTTCAATAGTCCTGAAGCTATTGCAAATATGTTTAGTCGATATTATTTTGAAGGTGTTATGATTTTTGAATTAATAGATTGTTTAAATGATTTAACATTAGATGATTTAAATCAATTAAAAGATTTATTTGATATACAATATATCAGTTCATTTACTGTTTTACCGCAAAATCAATCACAAAAATAAAGACATTTTATAGAATGAAAGATTTCACTATTTACACAATTTATTTTTATGTTATAATGTGAGTGACCTAAGAGATATATGTATTTCCTACACGATAGATAAGGGAATCTGACTGTTGTCTGATGGTGTTGAAAACCTATCTTGAATAGGGATCCTAA
The DNA here is from genome assembly GCF_002161155.1 of Massilimicrobiota sp. An105. Classification (NCBI taxonomy): domain Bacteria; kingdom Bacillati; phylum Bacillota; class Erysipelotrichia; order Erysipelotrichales; family Erysipelotrichaceae; genus Massiliimicrobium; species Massilimicrobiota sp. An105. The sequence goes on along the minus strand of NZ_NFLY01000003.1, from coordinate 22,791 downwards.
AATTGGACACAAGATACCCACCTGCATATACCAGGGATTAATCTAAAAAACTCTTAGGTTTTTCTTTTTGAGGAGGAAAACATGGAGAAAATAAGTGATGAGATGATTAATGAGATTAATGCTCTTGCAAGAAAAAGTAAAACTGAAGGTTTAAATGAGGAAGAAAAGAAAAGACAACAGGAATTACGTAAAGAATATCTTCGTTTATTTCGTAAAGGGTTTAAACAACAGCTTCAGCATGTCAAAGTTGTCGATCCTAAAGGGAATGATATAACACCTTCTAAACGAAAAAACTAAGGAAATCTTAGATTATGTCAAATCTTGTTTGATATTCATGTGTTTTTGTGTATAATGTTAGTGTGTTAGAAGGAGGAATAATGAGATAATGAATCAATCTGAACTATCAATTGCAACGATTAGATCACTTGGGATAGATATGATTAATAAAGCCAACTCAGGACATCCTGGAATGGTATTAGGATCTGCTCCAGCTTTATATTCCTTATTTACAAAAGAATATAAAGTTTTTCCAGCACATTCTCAGTGGATTAATCGTGATCGTTTTGTTTTAGCAAGTGGACATGCGTCTTCACTGTTATATAGCCTATTACATTTATCTGGTTTCCAAGTTTCAATGGATGATTTGAAACAATTCAGACAATGGGGAAGCTGCACACCAGGACATCCTGAAGTAGAACTGACAGATGGTGTTGATGCTTCTAGTGGACCTTTAGGTCAAGGTATCCCAATGGCTGTTGGAATGGCTATGGCTGAAGCTTTTTTAGCAACAAGATACAATAAAAAAGATTATCCAGTGATTGACCACTATACATATGTATTATGTGGTGATGGAGATATGCAAGAAGGTGTCACTTATGAGGCTTCATCATTGGCTGGGCATCTTTCATTAGGAAAGCTTATCGTGCTTTATGATGCGAATAATGTGACTCTTGACGGTCCTTTAAATTATTCATTCAGTGAAGATGTAAAGAAACGTTATGAGTCTATGAATTGGCAAGTCATTTGTGTTCAAGATGGAAATGATTATGAAGCTATTGCAAAAGCCATTAAAAAAGCTAAAAAAGAAGTTTATAAACCGACTTTGATTATCGTGAATACTATTATTGGATTTGGTTCTCGAAATCAGGGAACAAGTAAAGTTCATGGTGCTCCTCTTGGAGAAGAAGATGGACAATATGCAAAAAGACAATATGGATTTGAATATGATAATTTCTTTGTTCCTGAAGAAGTTTATGATGATTTTAAGAAAAATGTATTTAATCGTGGTAAACGTGCTTATAATAAATGGAACAAAATGATGGATACATATAAAACAGAATATCCTGATTTATACCAGGAATTATTTCAAAATATAAATGATGAATATTCTTTTGATGAAACTGCTTTTATAGAAGAATATCAAGATGGTATAAGTGAAGCAACACGTGTAACAAGTGAAAAATTAATCAATGCTATTGCAGCACAAAACCCAACATTCCTATCAGGAACAGCTGATTTAGCATCTTCTACAAAAACAATTATCAAAAATGCAGAACGTTTTAGTTGTGAGAATTATGGAGGACGTAATTTATTCTTTGGAATCCGTGAATTTGCAATGGTTGCAATAATGAATGGGATGACTTTACACAAAGGTATCAAGGTTGCTGCTGGTGGATTTATGGTGTTTAGTGATTATTTCAAAGCTGCTTTAAGAATGGCATGCTTAATGAAATTACCAATTATTTTACCATTATCACATGATTCAATTGCTGTAGGGGAAGATGGTCCAACACATCAACCAGTTGAACAATTGGCAATGTTACGTTCAATGCCAAATATTCAAGTGATAAGAGCAGCTGACGCTTATGAAATGTGTGGCGCTTGGAAAAAAGCGGTTGAAACAAATGATTGTCCAACTGCGCTTATCTTAACAAGACAAAATGTAACAAATTTCACTCATGCAACTTATGAAGATGTTTGTCATGGGGCATATGTTGTTTCTCAAGAAAAAGACAATTTAGATGGTATTATCATTGCAACTGGTAGCGAAGTAGAATTAGCTATGCAGGCACAAAAGGCGTTATTAGAACAAGGAAAAGATGTTCGAGTTGTATCAATGCCTTCAATGGAATTATTTGATCAGCAGGATGATTCATATAAAGAAAAGGTTTTACCAAAACATATCAGAAAACGTCTTGCTGTTGAAATGGCTTGTGATTTTGGTTGGCATAAATATGTAGGGTTAGACGGAAAAGTTATTTCTGTTAATCAATTTGGTGCAAGTGCTCCAGCCAATATCGTTATCCAAAAATATGGTTTTACTGTTGAAAACATTGTTGAAACATACTTATCACTTTAAGAACCTGTAATAGGTTCTTTTTTTGACATATTTTTTATTGGTAAAGGATTATAATAAACATGGTGATGAATATGAAATATAAAATTGTCTGCGTTAAGGAACGTTTTGTGGAATTTGTAAATATGTATCCTGATTTTTTGAAACAAGTTTATCAGGAACAAGATAATATGTATAAGACTAAACAGATAGAATTGATTTTTTCTAATATGGTCAACGAAAAAGAAAAACTTTTACATAAAATTCAATCACGTGAACATTATTCCTATTATCATGGAATTCATCAGCTTTTTAATCCTATAACTCAAGAAAAGATGACAATTATCATGAATGAATATGATTTACAAATAGAAGAAGAGGGTAGCAATCATCATATATATGATATGATATCGTCTTTTTCTAAAAATTTTTATATGATTACGAAATAATTTTGCAAAAAGCATAGGACTATGTTATAATAATTTGGTAATTGAATGGAGGATTGAAAAATGTTATATGGAATTTTAGGACTTTTAATAGGTCTTGTTATAGGATTCTTTGCTGCTCGTTATTTCTTCAAAAGAAATTTAAAGAAGAATCCACCAATTAATGAAAAAATGATTCGTGCTATGTTTATGGAAATGGGACGTAAACCTAATGAAACACAAATCAAACGAATTATGAAAAGCATTAATGATCAATATAAATAAGGGATATCCCTTATTTTTTCGTATATGAAGATATATATAACGCGTCATTCTAAAACTCTTTGGAATGAACAAAAAAGGTTGCAGGGACGTTTAGATTCCCCATTGACTCAAGAAGGTATTGACAATGCTCTTGCCTTAAAAAAATATCTCACAGATAATGCTTTGCAATTTGATTGTGTTTACTCTAGTCCCATACCACGTGCCTATCAGACAGCTTGTTTATTATTTGGTCAAGAAAAAGTAATAACTGATGATCGTTTGATGGAAATGAATTTTGGAGTTTTTGAAGGACAAAAAATTGCTGATTTATTAAAAAACCAGCACGAATTATATTACCAGTTATGGAATCAACCAGAGTTGTTTGAGAGAATTCCACAAGGTGAAAGTTATGATGAAGTCATGACAAGAGTCAAAAGTTTTTTGAATGATTTAAAACAAATGGACTCAGATAGTCAAATCTTTATTGTTACTCATGGAATGTGTTTTGTGATTTTTATGGCTGTTATTTTACAATTAGACAAAAAAGATTTCGTAAAAATCAATCAACAGATTGTTGAAGGATGCTCTTTAACGTGTATTGAAGAACATGATGGCATTTATCAAGTTTTATCTTATAACGATCATCATTTTTTACCGCATGTTATGCATGCAAGTTTTGCAAAATAAAAACCTGAGTGTTTAAAAACATTCAGGTTTTTACATCCATGTAATTTTATTTTCAGTACCATTTCTTAATCTTTGAATATTACTTCTATGTTTATAGACAAGTAAAGCAACTATACATATATTCGTGATAATACCAATTGTGCTGTAACCTAAAAAAGGAGATATAACTGCAATTGATATTGCTCCAAGAATTGATGCTAAAGAAACATATTTTGAAATCTTTAATGTAAGCAAGAAAATAACCAATGCAATACAAAATGCATAAATATTTGTCATTAATGCATACCCAATAGCGACTGATACAGCTTTTCCACCTCTAAATCCAGCAAAGATAGGATAACAGTGTCCTATCACACATGCTAAAGCACATGGGTAAATAATATTCATATCAAGTTCCATATATTTGGCAACTGTTCCAGCAATAAGAATAGAAATACAGCACTTAGAAGCATCTAATATAATAACTGATAGTCCTGCTTTTTTTCCTAGAACTCTTCCAGCATTGGTTCCACCTAAATTACCAGAGCCACTATTTCTTACATCAGTATGATAAAATAGTTTTCCTATAACTAAGGCAAATGGTATTGAGCCGTATAAATATCCCATTAAAATTAATAGTAAATATATTAATATATTCATTTTTTCACTTCCCCGAGCTTTATTATACATAAAAAAGGAGAAAAATCAATTTTTTTAAAAGATTTGCGAAAATTCTAGAAATTTGCTATGATATGAATTCTCTAGCAATATCAAATAGTTTTTGATATAATTATAAAGTTGGAAAAGGAGGAAATCAGATATGAAAGCAAATCACTATGATGAATCTAACATTCAAATTCTTGAGGGACTAGAAGCTGTCAGAAAGCGTCCAGGTATGTATATAGGTTCAACAGATTCAAGAGGTTTACACCATCTTGTATGGGAAATTGTTGATAATTCTATTGATGAAGCACTTGCTGGATTTGGTAAAAAAATCACTGTCACAATTGGAAAAGATAATAGTATTCGTGTTGAGGACGAAGGGCGTGGAATGCCAACAGGTATGCATGCTTCTGGTAAGCCTACAACAGAAGTTATTTTAACGATATTACATGCTGGTGGTAAGTTTAGTGAAGATGGTGGTTATAAAACATCTGGTGGTTTACATGGTGTTGGATCGTCTGTTGTGAATGCTTTGAGTGAATGGTTAGAAGTTACAGTTTATCGTGATGGTAAAATTCATCAACAACGCTTTGAAGATGGAGCTAAAATCATTTCTCCTTTAAAGGTCATTGGTAAAACGTCTCGCACTGGAACAATCATTCATTTTAAACCGAATCAGAATATTTTTTCGACAGTTGAATTCAATTACTCAACAATCTGTGAACGATTAAGAGAAAGTGCCTTCTTATTAAAAGGAATTGAGATGAATGTTATTGATGAAAGAACAGGAAAACATGATTCATTTCAATATGAAAATGGATTAGAAGCTTTTATTGAATATTTGAATTATGATAAAAAGACACTTCATTCTACAGTATCATTTGATGATGCTTCTCATCCTATTGAAGTTGAAATTTCTTTTCAAATCACAGATGGATATCAGGAAAATCTGATTTCTTTTGTTAATTTAGTAAGAACTGGTGATGGTGGAACACATGAAACAGGATTCCGTTCTGGCTTTACGAAAGTTTTCAATGAGTATGCCAGAAAATATGGATTATTAAAACCGAAAGATAAAAACCTTGAGGGTAGTGATGTAAGAGAAGGGCTGACTGCTGTTATATCGGTTAAAATCCCTGAATCATTATTACAATTTGAAGGACAGACAAAATCTAAATTAGGAACTCCTGAAGCAAGAAATATAGTTGAAAATGTTGTTTATGAACAGGTTAATTATTTTTTAGAAGAAAATAAAGAAACCGCTAATGAACTTGTTAAAAAAATGATTAAAGCTTCACAGGCAAGAAATGCAGCTAGAAAAGCGAGAGAAGAAGCAAGAAAAGGTAAAGGAAATAAAGTTGAAAAGATATTAAGTGGAAAGCTTGCTCCGGCACAGTCAAAAGATAAAAAAAGAAAAGAATTATATTTAGTCGAAGGTGATTCTGCAGGTGGAAGTGCAAAGCAGGGAAGAGATCGAAAATATCAGGCTATTTTACCATTACGTGGAAAGGTTATTAATACTGAAAAAGCAGCAATGGCTGATATTTTAAAAAATGAAGAAATTAGTACAATTATCAATACTGTTGGTGCTGGTGTTGGTGCTGATTTTAACGCTGATGATTCTAATTATGCAAAAGTCATTATCATGACCGATGCTGATACTGATGGTGCGCATATCCAGGTTTTATTACTAACTTTCTTCTATCGTTATATGCGAGGTTTAATTCAAGCAGGAAAAGTTTATATCGCTTTACCACCTTTGTATAAGGTATCTAAGAAAAATGGAAAACATGAAGATGTTGTTTATGCATGGGATGATGAAGAATTAGAAAATGCAAAAAAACAGATAGGGCGTGGATATAATGTTCAGCGTTATAAAGGTTTAGGTGAAATGAACGCTGATCAATTATGGGAAACAACTATGAATCCAGAAACAAGAACTTTGATTCAGGTTTCTATTGAAGATGCTGCATTGGTTGAACGTAGAGTGTCGGTTTTAATGGGAGATAAAGTTGAACCTAGACGTGAATGGATTGAAGACAATGTTCAATTTTCTTTAGAAGATTCATTTTTCATTAATCAATAGGGAGGTCTAACATGAAAGAAAAAATCATAACCCAGTCGCTGGATGACATTATGGGAGATCGCTTTGGAAAATATTCTAAATATATCATTCAAGATCGTGCATTACCAGATGTAAGAGATGGGTTGAAACCTGTACAACGTAGAATTTTATATGCAATGTACAAAGAAGGAAATACACATCAAAAACCATATCGTAAATCTGCCAAAACTGTTGGTAACGTTATTGGTAATTACCATCCTCACGGAGATATTTCTGTTTATGAAGCTATGGTACGTTTGTCACAGGATTGGAAAATGCGTATGCCTTTAATTGATATGCAGGGAAATAATGGTTCTATTGATAATGATCCTGCAGCCGCTATGCGTTATACTGAAGCGAGATTATCGCCCATTGCATTGGAGTTATTAAAAGACATTGACAAGGAAACAGTGCAAATGGCACTTAACTTTGATGATACTGAATATGAACCAACGGTTTTACCAGCTAAATTCCCTAATTTATTGGTTAATGGTGCAACAGGAATTTCATCTGGTTACGCAACTGATATTCCACCACATAATTTAGAAGAAGTCATTGATGCAACGATTTATCGTATTTCACATCCACATTGTTCATTAGATGATTTAATGAAATTTATGAAAGGTCCTGATTTTCCAACGGGAGCGATTGTTGAAGGTTTAAATGGTATCAAAAAGGCTTTTGAAACAGGTAGAGGAAAAGTTGTTGTCCGTTCACAGACTCAAATAATTGAAGAAAAAAATATAAATAAAATTGTGATTACTCAGATTCCTTATGAAGTGAATAAAGCTGAACTTGTTAGAAAATTAGATGAAATTCGTTTTCAAAAAAATATTGATGGTATTATTGAAGTTCGTGATGAATCTGATCGTAATGGATTAAGTATTGTGATTGATTTAAAGAAAGATGTAGATGTTCAAAATACTTTAAATTATTTTTACAAGAATACAGATTTACAAAAGAATTATAATTATAATATGGTTGCGATTAAAAATAAACGACCAGTCTGTATGGGAATTGTTGATATTTTGGATGGCTATATTGAACATCAGATTGAAGTCATTACAAAACGTTCTTTGTTTGATCTTCATAAAGCTGAAGATCGTAAACATATTGTTGATGGTTTGATTAAAGCTGTTTCTATTTTGGACGAAGTTGTTCATACGATTCGTCATTCACATGATAAACAGGATGCTAAAAAGAATCTTCAATTACAGTATCAGTTTTCTGAAAAACAGGCAGAAGCAATTGTAATGTTGCAGTTATATCGTTTAACAAATACGGATATTGTTTCATTAGAAAAAGAAAAATCTGATTTAGAGGTCTTAATTCAAACATTAAACAATATTCTAGCAAGTGATAAAGTATTAAGAAAAGTCATTATAGATGAATTAAAACAAATTAAAAAGCAATATCCTAGTCCACGTTTAACAGAGATTAAAGATGAAGTTCAAGAAATTGTTATTGATGAAGAAGCTATGATTCTTCCTGAAGACATCTATGTATCTATTACTCGTGATGGATACGTGAAAAGAATCTCTCAAAGATCATATAAGGCAAGTGAAAATATTGCGTTTGGAAAGAAAGATGATGATGTTTTATTAGATTTGCATTTTGCTAGTACTTTGGATAAATTGCTTGTCTTTACTGATAAAGGAAACTATTTATTTATTCCATTGCATAAATTAGAAGAATTTAAATGGAAAGAACTTGGAAAACATATCAGCTATCTGATAAAAGTATCACCAGAAGAAAAAATGATTGGATCTATTCTTGTCAAATCATTCCAAAGACCATTATATGTTTTATTAGCAACACGTTTAGGACAAATGAAACGTGTCTCTCTTCAAGATTTTGAAGTCACAAGATACAGCAAACCAATCAAATGTATGAATTTAAAACAAGATGATCAATTATTACAAGTTTCATTAACAGATGATCATCAAGCTATTGTTTTAACATCATCTTTAGGATATGTATCGCTTTATAGTGAACAGGAAATTTCTATTTTAGGATTAAAAGCAGGTGGAATCAAAGGAATCAATTTGAAAAATGATTCATTAGTTGCTATGAATACATTTGATCCACTGCATTCTTATTCTTATGTTCTTATTAGTGATCAGCCAGGAATTAAGCGTATGAGAATTTCTGATATACCAAGCTGCAATCGCTCAACCAAAGGAACATTAATTTTTAAATCACCAAAGACAAATCCAATTCATGCTTTATCAGCTTATGTTTTAGATGTTCAAGATACACTCATTATCGAAACACAAGAACATAAAGAAACGGTTGCTATTAAGGATTATTCATTATCTCAAATCTTACAAAAACCAAGTATCATTCAATCTTTAAAGAACGAAAATATTACATATATTTATTATCAAGGGGTATTATCTACAGATTTATATCAGAATGTTACAGAAACTCAAGATTTATCTACAACTCAAAATGTAAAAAAGGTTGAAAAGAGTCAACCTTTAGAACCACAACAACAAGATAAACATTTTGAACCTATTTCATTTGATGACTTATTTAATGATGACTTCTAATTTATGAAGAATGAATATATGCTTTAAGAAGCTTAATTAAAGCACGTTTTTCTAAACGTGAAACATAAGAACGAGAAATATTCATTTGCTGAGCGATTTCTTTTTGGGTATATATACGATGATGATTAAGCCCATAGCGATAAATGAGTATTTCTTGTTCACGAGGTGTCAGTAATGTAAAATATTCTTGTAATTTTTGAATCTGATCATTGGTTTGAATCTGTTCAACAATATCTTTATCTTTGGCAGGGATAATGTCAAGTAAAGTCATTTCTCCGCCATCTTTATCAACACCTAATACTTCATTTAATGAAACATCAAGAGCTGTCTTTTTATGATGACGCAGATGCATTAAAATCTCATTTTCTATACATTTAGCAGCATATGTTCCTAGTTTTGTTGATTTATCAGCATTATAACTATCTACTGCTTTGATAAGGCCAATTGTACCAATACTAATCAGATCTTCTTGTAAATCTTTAGAGCTTTCATATTTTTTAGCGATATGTGCAACTAGTCTTAAGTTATGTTCAATTAGCGCATTTCTAGCATTCTGATCACCTTGAAAATATTTTTCTAATAACTCATTTTCTTGTTGTGGTGTTAATTGGGGTTTAAATGCTTGCGTTTTAATAAACGAAACAAATAAAAATTGTTGTAATAATGCAATAATTGTTGTAAACATAAGTCACCTCAAAATATTATATGAAATTTGTCGATGTTTATGTTTATCTCTTTTCATTAAATAAGAAATAGTATACAATAAGCGAGAAGGAAGGTATATATGGAAGAAGTAAAAAAATGTTATGGTTGTGGTGCTATCATTCAAAGTCATAATGAAAAGCATATTGGTTATGTTCCTAAAAATGCAACTCAAAGAGAACATATCTTATGTCAGCGTTGCTTTCAATTAAAAAATTATCATAAATTGCAGACAACAAATCTCACAAAAGATGATTTTTTAAATTTATTGGATCATATTGGTGAAAAAGATTGTTTAGTTGTGTATATGATTGATTTATTTGATTTTCAGGGAAGCATGATTCCTGGGTTATTACGTCATATTGGTTTTAATGATGTCCTGGTTTTAGCTAATAAGCGTGATCTTTTACCTAAATCAGTAAAAGAACGTAAGTTAGAACATTGGGTGAGAAGACAATTAAAACAAGAAGGAATAAAACCGGTAGATGTGATTGTGACAAGTGGTAAGAAAAATATGAATATGGATTCGATTTATGATGCTATTATGTCATATCGTAAACAAAGGGATGTCTATGTTGTAGGTGTAACAAATGTTGGAAAATCTACTTTTATCAATGCCTTATTAAAACATTATGCTCAAGTTGAAGAACAGAATTTAATTACTGTTTCAGAATTCCCTGGGACAACACTTGATTTTATTGAAATTCCATTAGATAATCATTCATATTTATATGATACACCAGGAATTATTAATGATCATCAAATGACTCATTTTATTGATCCTCAGGATTTAAAAAAGATTATTCCTCAAAGTGAATTGAGACCTATTGGTTTTCAGTTACAGGATAAACAGACTATTTATTTTGATGGATTAGGAAGAATTGATTATATCAGTGGTGATCAGGCAAGTTTTATTACTTATTTTTCTAGACAACTTAAAATTCATCGTACAAAAACAAGCAATGCTGATGCATTGTATAATCGCCATAAAACTTTTTCATTTGAATTAAATGGTATGGATTCAATTGAAAAAATGAAAACATATGATTTTACCTTAAAACCTGGAAAATGTGATATTGTTATTTCAGGATTAGGGTTTATAACCATTTCATCTCATGGTGGAAAAGTTAAAGTTCATGTTCCACCTCAAATTTCAGTTATGATTAGAGAAGCAATTATATAAAAGAAAGGAAACAATTATGTTAACAGGTAAACAAAAAAGATATTTAAGAAGTGAAGCACATCATTTAAAAGCTATTTTTCAGGTTGGTAAAGAGGGTGTTTCTGCTAATCAGATTAAAGGTATTGATGATGCTTTAGAAGCTCAGGAATTAATTAAAGTGAAGATATTAGAAAGTTGTCCTGATGATGTGAATAGTGTAGCTGTTGAATTAAGTATGCATACAAAAGCAGAAGTTGTTCAAATTATTGGTCGTACGATTGTTTTTTATCGTCATAGTCCTCAAGGAATTTATCGCTTACCATGAAAAAAATAGGATTATTTGGCGGAAGCTTTGACCCTATTCATAAAGCACATGTAGAAATTGCCATGTGTGCAATTGAACAACTTCAATTAGACGAAGTGCAATTTATCCCTACACGACATAATCCATGGAAAAATCAAAGTTGTGCCAATGCTAAAGAGCGTTTACATATGATTCATTTGGCTATTCAGGGCAATGATAAACTCACAGTGAATACAATTGAACTTGATGATGATCAAAATCAAAAAAATTATACTATTCATACTCTTGAAAAGATCATTGAAAAACATCCCAATAACAAATATTATTATATTATGGGTATGGATCAGGCAAATGCTTTTGATAAATGGAAAAAAGCTAAAAAAATTTCTAACTTAGTACAGTTAGTTGCTTTTCAGCGTGGAGGATATGAGCCATTATCGGATGTTTTAAATCAATATCATTTTCTTGTTTTAAATAATCGTCCTGTCTATGCATCAAGCAGTGATGTTAGACAGGGGCATATTGAAATGTTGAATCCCCATGTATTGCGTTATATTTCAAGCCAGGGATTATACTTAGAAACAATGGTTGCTTCACGTATGAAAGAAAAACGTTGGAAACATACATGTAGTGTTGCTCAATTGGCTAAAAAGATTGCTAAAGCAAATCATTTGAATGAAAAACAGGCATATATTGCAGGGATTATGCATGATGTTGCTAAAGAAATGGATCAAAAAGAAGCAACTGTTATTATGCAAAATTATTTTCCAGAATATATCTCTAAACCATATCCTATATGGCATCAATGGTTATCAAGATATGTAAGTGAACATGAGTTTTTAATAGAAGATCCTATTATTTTAAAGGCTATTGAAGACCATACAACTGCTTCTGTTGATATTTCATTGATTGGAAAATGTCTATATGTTGCAGATAAATTAGACCCATTAAGAGGTTATGATTCATCAAAGCAGATTGAATTATGTAAAAAAGATATAAATGCAGGATTTAGAGATTCATTGATAGATTTTTATGAATTTTCAAAAAAGAAAAATAGAGAAATTGATGATTGTTTTTATGAAATTTATGATTATTTCGTTGTAAAAGGAGAAAAATAATGACAAAATTAGAATGTGTTGTAAAGGCTATGGATGACAAACTTGCTACTAACATTACTGCTATTGATATGCGTGATGTAAGTCCAATGTTTGATACTTTTGTTTTATGTACAGCTAGCAATGAAAGATTAATGCAGGCAATTACTGATAATATTCAAGATGAATGTGCTAAGAATCATTATGAAGTCAAAAGTATTGAAGGTTTAAGAAATTCTAAATGGATTCTTATAGATTTAGGAGATATTGTTTGTCATATTTTTGAAGCGGCTGAAAGAGAAAGTTATAATTTGGAAAAATTATGGGGAGATATGCCTCGTATTAACATTGAAGGAATGTTGGCCAAATGAGTTATGAAAACTTTGCTTACTATTATGATAGCTTAATGGATGAACAATTTTATGAAGATTACTATCAATTTATATTGGAACATTGTCAATTTGAAGAAGTTTTTGAATTGGGATGTGGAACAGGTGAAATTGCTATTCGTTTAGCTAAAGATCATAAAACTGTATATGCTTCTGACATTTCTACTGATATGTTAGAAGTTGCAAAACAGAAAGCTATTGCTAATCAAGTAAATCTTATTTTACAAAGAGTTAATATGTGCGACTTTGAAACATCACGACCAGTTGATCTTATTTTATGTTTGTGTGATTCTATCAATTATTTACTTGAACCACATCAGATTATGCAGACTTTTCAAAATGTATTTCGTTCATTAAAAGCTGGAGGTACTTTTATTTTTGATATTGATAGTTTATACAAAATGAATGTTATTTTAGATCAATATTCAGAAAAAGAAGAAGATGAAGAGTTTGTTTTTGAATGGCGTGTTGATAAAATAGATGATGGATATGTGCATCATCATGTTTATATTGAAGATAAACAAGAATCTGAAATAGTTGATGAAGATCATTATCAAAAGACTTATTCGGTAAATCAATATTTATACTGGTTAAAGGAAGCTGGTTTTTCGCAAGTTGATTATTATAGTGATTTTCATGAATATCATGATGATTGTGAAAGAATTATATTTGTATGTCAAAAGGAGGAAACCATATGATAGCAGTTGTTGGAGCTATGGAAGAAGAAGTTGCTGAAATAAAAAAGTATATGGATATAACTTCTATGCAGACAATTCATGGATATACTTTTTATGAAGGTACAATAGCGAATACAAAAGTTGTAGTTGTACAAGGTGGTATTGGAAAAGTGAATGCAGCTATTTCAACCACTTTGTTATTAACAAATTATGATATTGATTTTCTTATTAATGTAGGTTCTGCTGGTGGACTTTCTTTATCACAAAATGTTGGTGATGTTGTTATTTCAACAGGGGTTCTCCATCATGATGTTGATGTAACTGCTTTTCAACGTGAACTTGGTGAAGTGCCTGGAATGCCGCGTATCTTTGAACCAGATAAAAAAGCTTTAAAACAGGTTGAAAATATTTTGAAAGATCTTCATCTATCATATCATATGGGACTTATTGTTTCAGGAGATCAATTTATTTGTCGTGATGATCAGGTTAGTCAGATTAAAAAGAATTTTCCTGATGCAATATGTGCTGAAATGGAAGCTGCATCTATTGCACAGGTTTGTCATGTTTTTCGAGTTCCATTTATTATCACAAGATCTCTAAGTGATATCTATCAAAAAGGTGAAAATCATGTGCAATTTGATGAATATTTAAAACAAGCTAGCCAAGCTTCTGCAAAAATGTGTTATCATCTTATTTCTATATTATCGCAATAACACTTGTTATTGCTTTTTTATATAAGGAGGATCTCTATGAAAAAAATTGAATTATTGGCTCCTGCTGGCGACAAAGAATCTTTAATCGCTGCAGTACAAAATGGTGCGGATGCTATATATTTAGGTGGAACTTTATTTAGTGCACGTGCTTTTGCAAAAAATTTTGATGATGAACAACTACAATGGGCAATACAATACGCTCATTTATATGGTGTCAAAATCTATGTTACTGTAAATACGTTATTTAAAGATGCGGAGATAGATGCTTTGATTTCATATTTAGATAAATTATATGAATTTCAAGTAGATGCTCTGATTATCCAAGACGTTGGATTATTTGATATCGTCAGAACTTTATATCCTGATTTTGAAATTCATATGAGTACACAATCTTCTATTATGAATCACTATGGTGTCAATTATTTTGAAAAATGTGGTGCATCACGTGTTGTATTAGCACGTGAAAATACATTAGAAGATATTCAATCTATTTGCCAAAATACATCTATAGAGATTGAAGTTTTTGTTCATGGAGCTATGTGCGTGTGCTATTCTGGACAATGTTTAATGAGCAGTATGATTGGAAAAAGAAGTGGAAATAGGGGACAGTGCGCCCAACCATGTCGTTTGCCATATCAATTATTAAAGGATGATCAAGTTTTACCTGAAAAATATCCTTTTATTCTATCACCAAAGGATATGATGACAATAGAACATGTTGGTGCTCTTATTGAAGCAGGTGTTTCTTCATTGAAAATAGAAGGACGTATGAAAAGGCCAGAATATGTTGCCAGCGTTACACGTGCATATCGCCAAGCAATTGATGCCTTTTATGAACATAAAAAAATTGATTTACAGCCCCTTATTCATGATATGAAGGCGATGTTTAATCGCAATTATACTTTAGGTTATTTAAAACATGATACTCATCTTGTAGATGGTGACTATTCTGGACATAGGGGTAGTATTATTGGTGAAGTTTTGTATTATCATAAAAAACAAAAAAGAGTGGGGATTCGTTTAAAAGATACACTCATGCAAGGTGATAGCATTGTTTTTGAAAATATTGATAAAGGAAGACCAGTCAATAAAATCTATCATCAAAAAAAATTAGTGAATAAAGCTTATTCAAATGATGTGATTGAAATAGAATTTGATTATTATGTTGATCGAGGATTGGTTAGAAAAACACTTGATACAAATGTTGTTGAAAAAATGCAACAGACATATCAAAAATCACCACGAAAAGTCTCAATATCTATGGAATTTGAAGCCCGTATTTATCAAAAAGCAAGACTTATTCTTAAGAAAGAAAATTTAAAAGTAACAGTTGAATCACAACAGGAAGTTCAATTAGCTCATAATACGCCTCTTGAAAAACAGAGAATCAACCAGCAGTTATCAAAACTGGGATCTACACCATTTATAGCTGAGCATATACAGATAAACATAGATGAAGGGATTTCAATGCCTATTAGAGATATTAATGAGATGCGTAGATATGCAACAGATATGTTGATTGAAAAATTATCTCATCAAAAAATACATCATCATAGTCGACAAAAAATGTCTACATATAGCCAAAAAAGCACTTCTCAAGCACCTCAATTTTATATTCTTGTTCATTCCATAGAACAATTAAAAACAGTCATTCAATATCCTTTTGATACAATTATTTATCCTTATCAGGAAAGGATAGAAAAAGCTTATGAAATTTGTCAAAAACATCAAAAGAAAATGATTATGATGACATCTCCTGTTATGAAAGATGATGATATTGAAGATGTATTATCATCACAGATTTATTCGCAAATAGATACAATATTGGTAAATGATTATGGTGCATATATGGCTTTCCAAGATAAAAAACTGGTTGTGGGTCAGGGCTTAAATATTTATAATTCGTATGCTGCACATCATTATCATCAACCATATTTGGTTTCTTTAGAAATGTCAGCAACTGAAATTAAACATTTGCAGGTTGATTTAACACATTGTCTTGTTCAAATCTTTGGTAAAACAACAAATATGATTAGCGAATATTGTCCAATTACTCAATATTATTTTGGATATCAAAATAAGCATTGTCAAATGTGTAAACAAGGTCATTTTGCCTTGAGAGATCGAAAAAATGAGAAATTTGACATAATGGTTGATAATAAATGTCGCATGCACTTATTAAATGCACATACACTTTTTTATGATCAATTTAAACAATTACCAGTTGGTGGATTCCTTATTGCGTTCACTAACGAAGATCAACAACAAGTTCAAATGGTGATGGATGATTTTATGCAGATGATCTATAACCAACAAAAGAGCCATATTCGACAGAAAATAAAAGTAACTTCAGGATATTTCAAAGAATAATGTTGAATCATCAATATTTATGTCTTTCACAAAAAAAGTTTTTTCATATTCTAAATTGCGATTGTTTTTCATTCATGATATAATATTATTATGGAGGTGACCTTATGGCAATAGATATGGATTTAGCTAAAAGACTGAAGGTTTATCGTAATTTTAAACACCTTACTCAAAAAGAAGTTGCTTCTCATCTTAATGTTCCACATTCTGCTATTTCAGATATTGAAAATGGTAAAAGAGATGTGACAGTTAGTGAATTAAAAATTCTTTCACATCTTTATGGACGTAGTGTTGAAGAAATTATGAGTGGTAAAAAATACGATTATTATAATATTGCAAATATTGCACGTCTATTAACAGAATTGCCAGATGATGATTTAAAAGAAGTTATGTTTATTATTGAATATAAACGTAAAAGAGTTGAAGAAAAAAATAAAAACAACCAATAAAAAAGAAATTAGTTACAGAAGCTAATTTCTTTTTTATTTTAACAGTGTTTTAAATTCTTCTAATAATTCAAGTCCTTCATCTAATATATCCTGATTACAAATCTCATCTGTTTGACAATGATGAAATTCAACTTGGATATCATTGTTATCACGAATATCAATAAGAGCATATGTTCCATATCCATAACTTCCTCGATTCATCATTAAACTTCCTGGATTAACAAAAAGAATGTTTTGATGTTTTTGGATCGTTGGAACATGTGTATGACCATGTAAACAAAGATAACAATTTTCTTTTTGACAAAGCTGTATTAATTGATCATATCCATAATAAACTCCATAATATTGTCCATGTGTAACACAGATATGTTGAAATGTTTTATAGATAGGGAAGGGTGCATCATCATGGTTTCCCTTAACAACAATATCAAATAATTGTATATATGGATCATCAACAGGTAAAGATGAATCACCACAATGAATCATATAATCAACATGAAAACGATAGTGAGTTACCACACGCTGTAAATAATTTTCGTAAAGATGACTATCGCTGACAACTAATAATTTCATTTCAATCAACTCTTTTCTTATATTATTCTATCATATTTCAATTATAAATTCATAATTATATTGATAGAATCAACCGATTTTCTCAAATAGAAAATTTTTATCCGTAAGTGTTTACAATTCAGGTAAAAATTGTTACAATATATATTGTAATAATAAGAAAGGGAGTAAGAAATATGAAAACTATTTTATTAGTATGTTCTGCAGGAATGTCTACAAGTTTATTAGTTACTAAAATGGAAGCTGCTGCTAAAGATGCTGGTGTTGAATGCAAAATCTTTGCATTACCATTCTCTGATGCACCTAGAGTATTAGAAGAAGTTGATTGCATCTTACTTGGCCCACAAGTTAGATTCCAAAAAGCTGCTATTGAAAAATTAGCTGCTGGTAGAAAAGCTGGACCTATCCCTGTAGATGTCATTGATATGAGAGATTATGGAACAATGAACGGTAAAGCCGTATTCGAAAAAGCTTTATCTTTATTAAAATAATTTCTTAAAGGAGCTATGCTCCTTTTTTTCTTTTCTTTTTACATATTGTTTGTTATAATGTTTAAAAATCAGGAGGAAGAAAAATGGAAAAAGCAATTATAACAGTTGTAGGTAGAGATCAGGTTGGCATTATTGCTCATGTATGTCAATTTTTATCTAAAGCAAATATTAATATTTTAGATATTTCTCAAACAATATTAGATGGGTACTTTAATATGATGATGATTGTTGATATGTCTTTAGCAAAAGAATCATTTTCAGACGTTTGTGATCAATTAGAAGATTTAGGAAATCATATAGGCGTTTATATTAAATTACAGCATGAAGACATTTTTAATAAAATGCATAGAATCTAAGGAGGAAAATCATGATAAATTTATTTGAAGTTAATGAAACAAATAAGATGATTGAACAGGAAAACTTAGATGTCCGCACTATTACAATTGGGATTAGTTTACTTGATTGTATTGATGCTAATATAGATACTTTATGTCAAAATATTTATCATAAAATTACAAGTGTTGCTGAACATTTAGTTGAAACTGGAGAAAATATTGAAAAAAAATATGGGATTCCTATTGTTAATAAAAGAATTTCTGTAACTCCAATTGGTCTTATTGGTGCATCTGTATGTCAATCAACAGATGATTTTGTCAAAATCGCTAAAACTTTAGATCGTTGTGCTAAAAAAGTTGGCGTGAATTTTATCGGTGGTTACAGTGCGATTGTTTCTAAGGGAATGACACCTGCTGAAAAATTATTAATTCAATCTATTCCTCAAGCTATGAAAGAAACTGAATTGGTATGTAGTTCAGTAAACGTAGGATCTACAAAAACGGGAATTAATATGGATGCAGTTAAATTAATAGGGGAAATCATCAAAGAAACTGCTGAATTAACAAAAGAACAAGATTCTATTGGGTGTGCAAAATTTGTTGTTTTTTGTAATGCCCCTGATGATAATCCTTTTATGGCTGGAGCTTTTCATGGAGTCAGTGAAGCTGATGCTATTATTAATGTGGGTGTCAGTGGTCCTGGTGTTGTAAGAAAAGCAATTCAAACAGCTAAAGGAAAAGATTTTGGAGAATTATGCGAAATTGTTAAAAAAACTGCTTTTAAAATTACACGTGTTGGACAATTAGTCGCTAGAGAAGCTTCTGCAGCTTTAAATATTCCTTTTGGAATTATTGATTTATCATTAGCCCCAACACCGGCAGTTGGTGATAGTATTGCCGACTGTTTAACAGAAATGGGCTTAGAAAGAGTAGGGGCTCCTGGAACAACAGCTGCTCTAGCTATTTTAAATGATCAGGTTAAAAAAGGTGGTGTTATGGCATCTTCATATGTTGGTGGACTTTCTGGAGCATTTATCCCTGTCAGTGAAGATCAAGGTATGATTGATGCTGTTGAAGCTGGTGCCTTAACATTGGAAAAATTAGAGGCTATGACATGCGTATGTTCAGTTGGTTTAGATATGATTGCGATTCCAGGGAAAACATCAGCAAAAACAATTTCTGGAATTATTGCAGATGAAATGGCTATTGGTATGATTAATCAAAAAACAACTGCAGTACGTATTATTCCTGTTATAGGTAAAGATGTTGGTGAAAAAGTAGAATTTGGTGGTTTATTGGGATATGCACCTATCATGCCTGTCAATCCATTCTCATGTGATGAATTTATTGATAGAGGTGGACGTATTCCTGCTCCTATCCACAGTTTTAAAAATTAACAAAAAGACGATTTTATCGTCTTTTTTTACAGAAAGGAGTTCAATTTATGATTAACGATCAGCTTATAGTCTATAAAAATATATCTCAGGATGATGTTGTTTTAAAATGTTTATCTTTTATGGATGATGATGCATCTATTGATGAATCAGAATTTATTGCTAGTCTTCTTGTTTTAGCTGAAAAATATGAATTACATGGACAATTATTCCAAAGTCTATTAACGCATTTATTAGCTTATCATGAAAATACATTCACATTGGCATTAGAAAGAAAAAAAGACATTTCTGTTTCTTTAAAAAAAGTAGTTTGTCATGATTTTGAAATCATTTACAATCTTTATCATTATGATTTTTCTTATCTTAATTCTTTATATAAAGATTTATTTTTTGACTTTCAAAATAGTTCTACGATTATCAATCAAGAAATTTTTGATGTATTAACAAATTTACAAACTCAGCTTTCTCAAAGCACATCAGTGGAAGAGTTTTATCAAATATTATATAATCATTATTATCAGTATGGTGTTGGAAAATATGGATTAAATAAAGCCTTTCGATATTTGAATAATCAAATTATACCAATTGATCATATTGGCAATAATACACTTGAACAATTAATTGGTTATGAAAGTCAAAAAGAACGCTTAATAGCAAATACTGAAGCATTTTTAAATGGTCAAAAAGCCAACAATGTTTTACTTTATGGCGATAGTGGGACAGGAAAGTCAAGTAGTATTAAAGCTTTATTGAATCGTTATTATAAACAAGGTTTAAGAATGGTTGAAGTCTATAAACATCAATTTATATCATTGCCTCAAATTATTAATGAATTACAAAATAGAAATTATCGTTTTATCATTTTTATGGATGATTTGTCTTTTGAAGAATTTGAAGTTGAATATAAATATTTAAAAGCCGTTATTGAAGGTGGTCTTGAAAAGAAACCTGATAATATTTTGATTTATGCAACAAGTAATCGTAGACATTTAATCAAAGAAACATGGAATGATCGTAATCATGATCAGGAAATTAATAATAACGATGCTATGCAGGAAAAATTATCTTTAGTATCTCGATTTGGTGTTCAAATCATGTATATTCATCCAGATAAACAACATTATTTAGATATTATTGATGCATTAGCTAAGACTTATCATTTAACAATGCCTACTGAACAACTACATGAATTAGCATTACAGTGGGAAATAAGAAATGGAGGTTTTTCAGGAAGAACAGCAAAACAGTTTATTCATATGCTGCTTTCTCAACAATCATGAAACAATTAAAATTAGAAGATTATGCAATTATTCAACCATATTTAGAAAAAGCCAATTATGAAGGATATAACTCCAATTTTGTCACAATGATGATGTGGAATCATGAGTATCATATACAATATGAAATACATGATAACTTTCTTATTATGCTGCATCATTATAAAAACATTTATTTTTGGGCCATGCCTTTTACGACACCAGAATTTTATCAGGAAGCTTTGGATTACATGATCAAATATAGCCATCAACATGGTTTTCCTTTTATGATTGATTGTGCTATTGAAAGTTTTGTTTCAACACTTCAAAAAAATGATTATTCGCATCAATTCCTTTTTGAAAGGACACCATTTAATGATGATTATATCTATGATAAAGATATGCTTCAAACTTTAGCTGGTAAGAAAATGCAAAAAAGACGTAATCATTACAATGCTTTTCTTAAAGCTTATCCTGATTATGAATATCGTGATTTGGATATAGTCAAAGATTTCGATATCATTTTTACATGTCTAAATAGATGGGAAGGGGAAAAGGATAATTTAAGTGAATCAATGACAAGTGAAGTTAGAGGAATCATGTCATTGCTTTCCTCAAAGTATCTTTTACCATTTCATATTGGAGGAATTTTTATCCATAACCAATTAGAAGCTTTTATTATTGCTTCAAAACTTAATCATTCTACTATTCAAATACACGTTGAAAAAGCAAATAAAGATATTAGAGGATTATATCCTGCTATATTAAAAGAACTATTAGAACATCATTTTCAAAATGAAAAATGGGTAAATAGGGAAGAAGATATGGGTCTAGAAAATTTAAGACGATCAAAGCAATCATTACACCCTGTTAAGATGATTCATAAATATCGTATTTATGAAAATCAGACAATAATTGAAAAAGTAAATGATCATGATTTAGAAGATATTAAAAAACTATGGCTACAATGTTTCGAAGATGAAACAGAAGAATCAACAAACTATTATTTTCAAGAGCTTTATCACAAAGAAAATACTTTTGTACTTAAAAATGATAATCGTATTTTATCTGCTTTACAAATCGTTCCAATGTCTATTATGAAAAATAAGAAGCCAGAAGAATGTTATTTTATATTAGGTGTGTGTACACATCCATATTTTCAAAAACAAGGCTTAATGAAGCAACTTCTATATTTTGTTTTGAGTAAATACACAAATAAAACGATTTATCTGCAAGCTTATCATCCTGAAATTTATCGACCTTTTGGATTTCATGCATCACATTATCATCAGGTTATTGAGATTGATAAAAATATGTTGGAAAATTATTCTGATTTGAAAATAAGTCAGCAATATGATTTGTTAGAAAAATATTATCATCAATTTGTTAGTCATTTTGATGAATATCGTATTCGTAGTCATGAATACTGGCAACTTTTAAGAAAAAGATGTGAAAGTTTCAATGATCAAATCCTTATATTTGAAGATTTAGGCTATTTTATATATCATGAAGATGATGAAAGTATTTATATAAGTGAAGCCATCTATTTCAATCAAAATAATCTTTTACAAATGTTGTCATATTTTAAGAAATCTTCTAAAAAGTTAATTCTTGAATGTGATATGACTGTAAATTTAAACTGTGAAAGTAAATATATCATTACAATGATGAGCAATACGCTTCAAAAAGATAGAATGGAATCTAATAAATATATTAATGAAGTATACTAATGAAGAAGCTAAAATGCTTCTTTTTTTATAAAAAATTTAACTTCAGTTAAATGTTGGTAATTGATTTTAACTCCATAAAAACGGTGTTAAAGCCCTTTAAAATAAAACATGATATTTTCATCAGTGCTATACTTATATCGAGGTGAAGA
>NZ_NFLY01000029.1:0-34345 GCF_002161155.1 Massilimicrobiota sp. An105 | reverse complement strand
AAAACACTTCATTTTTGGAAGCATTTATGATATCATGCGAAGTAGGATATTGAGATAAGACAGCTAGAAAAGCAGCTGATTTAGGTTCAAAAACATACTGAAGTTCAGGGAAATAACAATCACAAAGGGCAATGAGACGGTTAGTTTCCTGAGAATGGAGTTTTTTAATCTGATAATGTCTGTGAACGAGAGCCTTAAGATCTTGATATCCATTTTTGTTTTCAAAGACAGAATCTGAAACATATCTGACATCATCATCAGTTCCAACGATGGTACTGATAGTTTGAGCATCCAAAGGATCAGATTTGGATATATTATGGCTTTCTCTCCATTTATTGACGAAATCAGTATTGAGCTGATGGATTTCTTCATCGCTGTTACAGTTTTGTTTAATAAAGCTGTAGACATTAGTAGAATAGATACCAGTGACCTCCAAAGCAAAATAAGTGTGAAGACAGTGTTGATCATTGGAATACTTTCTCACAGTATTTAAAAACTCAACAACATCAGATTTAATGAACTTAAAAGATAATTTTTTTCTAAGGAAACGGGGTTTGACTGATCTTAATTCAGGGACAGCCAGAACAGCAGCATCAGCCTTGCCTTTAGAGACATCAATGCCAACAAAAAGATTGTAATCGTTATTTTTCATAAAAAATGACCTTCTTTCTCAAGTATGAAAATGGTTTTGAATTGCACCTCTAAATCAAGACAAACGCAACCTCGCAAATACGGAGACAAGTGAGAAACACTGCTGCAACAAACTCATTCGGGTATAAAGCACGCCTTGAACAGAGGATTAAGTCTTTTTGAAGCGGAACATAACGAGATGGCCGCAGAGGTGGAGAATAAAACCTTGATTCAAAACGAAACTATTATCTTAAAAAGAGAGTGTAGAAGCAAGGAAATTTTTAAACAATTGAGATATCTCAATTGTTTAAAAAAGGAAATCCTTAATTCAAACTTCTATACATATTATACGAGGAGGTAGAAATTATGCGTATCGCAATATGTGACGACGAATTATTTTATGTACAAAATATTATGGAAAGGATTAAAAATTATGAGTTTCATGACACTAAGCCCACCATTATAGATGGATATACAAATGGTAATGAATTAATTGATGCATTTAGAATCGAACCTTATGATCTTGTTTTTCTAGACATTGAGCTTGATAACTGTCAAAATGGTATAGAATTAGCTAAAATGATTAAAGATATCAAAGCAAATTGTATCTTCATTTTCATTACAGCCTATCACTATTATTTACCTGAATCTATGTGGATTGGAGCTGACTTATTCATTGATAAACCTATTGATCAGAAATTATTTCAAAGAGAACTTCATCATGCTTTTCAGGTTTATAAACGTCTAAATCGTACAGTATTATTTTCGACAACTGAAGGAAAAGTTTATATTAAAACTGATCAAATTCTCTATCTAGAAACAAGTTATGGTAAATACAAGTTAAAAACAACCAAACATCATTATTTTGGTAATCTTAAAACCATAACGAAATCTAAACAACAATTATTAGAATATCATTTCTTCCAACTCAACCGAAGTATCATCATTAATTTTAAACATGTCAAATCATTTTGTTTTGACTACATCACAATGACTAATGATGATATTCTCCCATTAACGAAACGAATTCGTAAAGAATTTAAAGAAAAATATTTTAACTTTATAGATAAGGAGATGTAATTTATGCCAATTGTATTTAATCTATTATGTAAAGCATTTATTGTCCTTTTAGACATTTTATTATTAAATTTTTATATTAAAATATCATTTTCAAACATATATACTAAACAAGCAAAAAGGTTATTATTAATTTATATATTTACATTCATATTATTATTACTTTCTACAAATTTCTTATTAAATATTTGTATATATTTGATTGCTTTTTTAATAATAACAATTATATCTAAACATCATAAAAATTTTCTAATAATTTTTCTAAAAAACTTTAGTATATTTTTAATTATTAAAATTACTGCTTATTGTTTCTCTAATTTATTTTGTTCTTGGATGTTTAACATAACAATCACATTTGATTTTTCACTTTTTTCAACTCCATATTTAGTTTTGGTACGCTGTATTACCAATTATATATCTTATATAATCTTTATTTTTACTTTTAAAAATCATTTTAATCTTAATTTAAAAAGATTTAAAATATTCAGTATATTAATATTTATTCATTTTTGTTTAACATTTATTATAGATAATCCTGCCTTATTCCGTATAGTGAGTATAGGTCGTACTTACATCTTCACTGTCATGATCAGCATTATTGCATTGATATGTTTTGATAGAATGCAAACGAAATATGAAAAAGATAAGCATTTACAAGAATCTATTATACAGAACTTGGAGAAAGAAAAAGAATTTAACCAACAAAGAGAACAACAACAAAAAGAGATTAGAAAGATTAACCATAATCTCAATAACATCTTAATTATTTTACAATCACATTTGGAAAAAGAAGAATATGAAGAAGCAAAGGATTATATTGAACAGAACTTAAAAACACATGTTAAAGCATATCAGGCATTAACACATACTGGTATTGCAGCGATTGATGGTGCATTGAATGCTCATATTCAAAGTATTAAAGAAAAGGGTATTCAATATGATGAAAATATTTCTAAAATATTGCATTTAGGAAGTATTGTTCCTGGTGATTTAGCTTTAATTATCAGTTTAGCATTAGATAATGCCAAAGAAGCATGTGAGAACATAGATGGTGAAAAACATATTTCATTAAAGCTTCAAAGTAAACAGACACATGTGATTCTTTATATTGAAAATTCTATTCCAGAAGGAAGTCATCCATCTTTTCATAAAACAAGTAAAAAAGATAAAATTGCTCATGGATTTGGTGTTAGCAGTATTAAAGAAATGGCAGAACGCTATCATGGTGAAGCCAAATATGAAGTGAAGCATGATCAAGTTATTTTAAGAGTTGTCTTGCAAAAATAAAAAATAAGACTCAAAAATGGTCTTATTTTTTATCAGCTAGAAATTGATAGAATCTTCTTTTAAACTCTTTATAGCGTTTCTTTGAAACCATCAGCATGCTTTCATCTGACATATATAATAATATGTTATCAACTTTGACAATATGTTCCATATTCACAATAAAACTTCTTTGAATTTTAACAAACGTATAATCTAACAATGCTTTTCTAATACTATTGACAGCTTTTAAAGAACCATAATAAACACCACGTGTTGTATGAATCTTATAATTTTTATAAGCTGTTTCTAAATATATAATTTCTGACAGATTAAAAATAATACGTCCTTGTGAAGTTGGAAATACAAAAGCTTTTTGCATATATTGATAATGTTTGATAGCTCTTTTCAATTCATATGTAAAAAGTGGATCTTTTAATGGTTTTGTCAGATATTGAAAAGCATTAACAACATAAGACTGATGTATATAACTCATATGACTTGTCATAAAAATAATCATTGTTGAAGCTTTTTTCTCATGAATCATATGAGCTAAATGAACACCATTGATATCATTTAATTCAATATCTAAATAAATCAAATCATATGGATGTTCCTCAAAACTATCTAAAAATTCCTTTCCTTGAGTAAATATATCAACCTCAATATCTATATCATGAAATGACTGTTTAAAATTTTCTATTTTTGAATAAACATCTTGAATGTAAAATGTTTCATCATCTATCACCGCAATTCTCAATTTATTTCTCCCCATTCCTTAATTTTTCCTTTTCTTCTTTTTCCTTTAAAAATTTTTCAAATAAAAGATGATTTTGTATCAATGTTTTACGACTTGTCGGAAAGACTTCCCTTGATTTTAAAATAACATTACGATCCGTTAAAAAATCAATACATTTCATATTCACTAAAACACTTTGATTCACTTGCATAAACCATCGCGACTTTAATACTGGACGTAACTTATAACGATTTTTAACATGTGTCATGAAATGCTGATCATCCACCGTTACAATTTCTAAATCATTATAATAAGTTTCAAAATACTTGATTTCATCAACATCAAAAATACGTTTACGTCCTAATTCTCTAATGGGTATGACAAATTTGACATTTTGATGCAAATACCAATCCATTAAATAATCAAAAACACTTTGAAATTGCTTTGTATTAATGGGTTTTAGTAAATATTCCCTTGCCTTTACCGCAAATGCTTCATGAATGTGATAATATTGATCACTAATAAAGACAACCTGACAGGCACGATTCAGTTCTCTTAATCGATAAGCTGCTTCAATACCACGATCATTTTCGACTTTCATTTCAATGAATGCAAATTCATAACAACGAAATTTTGTACTATACAGCATCTCTTGAATTGTAGAAAAAGTATAAACATTTAATTCCATTTCTGGTTCATGAAAACATTCAATAAGCTTTTTCTTAATCAAGTTTAAATAATCCAGCTGATCATCACATACAGCAATGTTCATTGTTCCCTCTCCCCTTCTTTAATTATCTTGATAATTTTATTGTAGTCAATTTGCAATGAGAAATCAGTCCACTTTTCTCCCATTTTTGGTCATTTTTATGCCCATTTGTAGAAATTTGTCGAGAATTATCGAATGACAAAAGAGTTGAAATTATAATGAATTTACCTAAAGCAAATCTTCATAGTGTATAATAGTTTTAAGGTGGTGAAAACATGAGTATTGGTCAAAGATTAAAAGCATTAAGAAAAGAAGCGGGATTATCACAAAAGCAAGTAGCGGAAGCATTAAAAATGTCTAAACCTATTGTTTCTCAATATGAATCTGATCAAAGAACACCTTCTGTTCCTAAACTTATTCGTTTCTCACGTTTTTATAAAGCGTCATTAGATTATATTTGCGAAAATGTGGAAAAGAAAAATGAATTTTATGGAATTAAAGATTTAGATAAATAATAACAGGAAATCTTACAGTTTGATAAAACTGTAATTTTTTTTACATTCTTTTTTTTGACGAATCTGTAAATTTATTATTCTTTTCATGGTTTTTATGCTTTTCAATTCGTTTTTTATTTGTTTATTCGTTATAATAAATTTGTCTTTAAAGAACACCTGTATATTGATGTATGAAAATGAACTTATAAAATAAAAAAGAAAGGGATTTTTCTCATCAGCAACCGCATCAATATATAGAAGATATAAATAAGATTGTAACTTAGCCTAAATGAACCTGGCTTCTTACATCCTTATTTATATGTGATGCATCATGAACGAAAGATTTTTCTTTCGTTCTTTTTATATTTCAATTTCACCATGTTTAAGATCATGTTCTAAACGATCAAACTCCGGCTTATAATGCCGACTGGAAATTAAAATATCATCGTTATCAAGAATAATTCTACGCCGACTCCCTCTTTGAATTTTATAAGTTTTCACATGTCTGATATTCACAAGTGTCCGCACATTAATCTGATAAAAGCCATAATCCTGTACCCGCTGTTTTAAGCGCTCCATTTTCACACAATAGATGCGATAGACATCTTTTTCAGTATAGGCATAAAACTTTTGGTCTACCATTTCAAAATAGTATATAGCTAAAAGGGGGACATAATATTTATTATGATATTCATCATAGAGTTCAACTTCACCTAAATTTTCAGTAAATTGTTTTAATAAAAGCTGCGCTAATTTTTTGTTTTTGGGATGATAAACAAGTTTTAATTCATGATGATTCATTTGTTCATTTTCATCATAGATGATCTTCATGTTTTCATCCCTCCCCATATAGATATATAAAATGCATTTTTATATCAAAACACAAGAGAAGTTTATAGAACACCTATGTCTTTAATAAATAAAATGCACATTTGCCTAAATATTGTATATTTTTCTACAAAATTCGACATATTTCTACATGTTTTTTACCCAAAAACAGGCATTTTTTGCACAAAAAAAAGATCTCATGACGAGATCTCAAATAACGATTTCATATCATCTAAACTCATGGTACTAATCGTTCCTTCATTTCCTTCAACAAAAGTATCTGCTAAGTTTTTCTTTTGTTTTTGTAATTCCATTATCTTTTCTTCAATTGTATTTTTCATAATTAATGAGAATACCTGAACATTTTCTAACTGACCAATACGATGTGCACGATCTGTCGCCTGATTTTTTGCTGACATATTCCACCATGGGTCATAATGAATGACAGCTTGAGCACTTGTTAAATTCAAACCTGACCCCCCTGCTTTTAAAGAAATAAGGAATAATGTTGTTTGATCATTTTGGAAAGCATCAACCATTTGTTTACGTTTTTCTTTTGAAGTCGAACCATCTAAAAGATAATAAGATATATGTTCTTTTTGACATTGTTCTTCAATCAAATGTAATAATGAAGTAAATGAAGAGAATAATAATATTTTCTTATGATTATCTTTTAAAGAATGAATCAGTTCCATACATCCTTTTAACTTTGAAGAAGGCTCTTGTATATCCTGATATAATAAACGTGAATCTTGGCACAATTGTCTTAAACGTGTCAACATTGCTAGAATATCAATACGTCCTAACTGTTGAACTTGAAGTTTTTCCTGTAAAGATTTATTAACCTGGACAAGATTAGCCAGATAAAGTTTCTCTTCTTCTTCATTAAAACGCATATAGATGGTCTGTTCAATTTTCTCAGGTAATTCTGTTAAGACATCTTTTTTATTTCTTCTTAAAACAAATGGTGTAATCATCTGTTTAAGACGTTCCTGTTTTTGTTCATCATGTTCTTTTACAATAGGGCGTTCAAACTGTTCTAAAAAGTAATGATAATGATAGAGATAATAAGGCATTAAAAAGTCAAAGATGGACCATAATTCAGCTAATGAATTCTCAATCGGTGTTCCGGTTAAGGCAAAGCGCTGTTTAGCCTTTAAACGCTTTACACAAATGGCATTTCGTGTTTTAGGATTCTTGATATTTTGAGCTTCATCAATCACAACTGTATGGAACTGATATGTTTCATACAATTCAATATCTCTTCTCAAATAATCATAAGATGTGATCACAACATCATAATCTTCTTTATGTTCCAAAAGCTTTTCTCTGGCTTCTTTATGACCATAAACACATAAAACCTTTAAATCTTGAGAGAATTTTTGAAATTCATCCTGCCAGTTAAAAATCAGACTTGCAGGCGCAATAACCATATGTGTTCCTTGTCCTTTTAAACTATCAAAATAAGTAATCATCTGTAATGTTTTTCCAAGCCCCATATCGTCAGCCAGAATACCACCAAAACCATAATGTTCCATTAGTCTTAACCACTGATAACCAAGCTTCTGATAATCTCTTAAAATACTTTGATAATGTTGAGGAATATCAAAATCATATTCTCTTTGTTTAAAGTCTTCCGTCCATTTCTTTAATTCAGCACTTCTTTGATAATGTAAAGAAGATTCCTGATTCATCATCTGATCAATTTCAAACAGACGATAAGTTGGAATTTGAATCTCCCCTCCCACAATATCTTTCATATTCAGTGATAAAGAATGTGTCAGATGATCCAAATCCTGAAGTTCCTGATTTTCTAACGAAAGAATCTGACCATTTTTTAACTTATAGAATTTTCTTTTTTTCTTATAAGCTTTTAATAAATCTATAAGTTCTTCTTTTTGGACATGAATACTATGAATATCAATAGACAATAAGCCTTGACGCAGATGTACACCCACCTGTATATCTACTGGTGTAACCTGAGAAAAACTATTTAAGGCATCACTGACAAAAATCTGGCAATAATGCGAAAGATATGGCAAGCTTTCTTTTAAAAACTGATACGTAAAATCATGATCATATTGAAGATAAATCATATGATCATCAATATCTTCAATATAAGGACGCAAATAATCTTCTATTAAATCTGCTTTCTTTGATTTATGCGTATTGGCTTCATCAAAACCATAACAGATATGATCATCATAAATATATTCTAATTGAACACAAATCTGATCATCACGCGTCATATCTGCATAAAGATTAATCATATCTTCTTGATGATAGGTATCAAAAAGATGTGTCTTTAAATCAATATCATCACTTAAATCATATAAAACATATTTATAAAAATCCATTAAAGCATTTTGAGGAATATAGAAACCACCTTTGGTTTCCATCCACTTTTTGATAAATGTGATGGCTTGAATAGGCGCATGGAACATATAGCGATATAAAGTATCATTATGAAAACTGTATAAATATTGTGAGGATATCATCATATCTTCAAATTCATTATAATCAGCTAAATCTAAAACATAGCTGTCTTCTTTCAAGGAAATATCTAAAGGAATCGTATAATTCTTCTTGTCAAAAGCAATATCACAATAAGAAGAAGGCAAAGCACTCATGATATTATAAAATTCATCTATATCATCCTGTATCATTAATACTTTGATAACACCCTGTTGAATAAACTGATTTTTTAAAAAGCTTTTTTTCATAAAATCAATGATTTCTCTAGAGTCTTCATCAAAAGCTTCCCTACTATGAATGAATTCAAAATTCTTGCTGTATTGTAAATGCTCATGATGTTCAATGGCTTTTAAAAAGGAATCAATATTTTTAATCATATAGCTTTGAGTCGATGTTAAAACTTTAAAAGCAACCCATAATTGATTCTTTTTTTGTTGGACAAAGACTTTAAGCTGATATTGTTGTGAAATAAATGGAACAAAAGATTCTCTTAATAACTGATCTTTATATAAATGAATCAAATCTAATGATTCCTGCTGTTTTTTATGCAGGATGCGTTCTTGTCGTTGTTTTTCTATTTTTAAGAGTTGCTGTTGCTTATTCCAATGATCATCTTTTTCATAAAAATAAGGGAAAGATGTCACTTCTAATTTCTTTAAAAAGAACAAAATTCCTGCAATATGACGACATTGTCCTTTTAAAGGACAGCTA
This sequence comes from Massilimicrobiota sp. An105, assembly GCF_002161155.1. Classification (NCBI taxonomy): domain Bacteria; kingdom Bacillati; phylum Bacillota; class Erysipelotrichia; order Erysipelotrichales; family Erysipelotrichaceae; genus Massiliimicrobium; species Massilimicrobiota sp. An105. The sequence continues at coordinate 25,419 of NZ_NFLY01000029.1, read as the reverse complement.
CAATGAGATTGAATAATCTCCCCATCCTGTGAGATTTTCATAGATACAATCAATTTATCATTTGACATTGAAATTCTTGCATTGATTCTATAACAGTGATTATTTTCATCATAGGAGATCGTCATTCTTTCTAAATATTCTTTCATATCCATAAAACGACCATAACGATATTCCTTTTCATTTTGCACAATACGTCTGATTTCTTTTTCCTGTATAAGCATCATGATTCCTCCAATCAATTTTTTATTATATCATATTATGACCAGAGTGTAAGCTATAATCACATGCATTTTCACTGATTAACGGATCTCTTGTTGATTACCTAACATAATTTTCACTTTCTGACCTTCTTCTATCTGTTCTCCAACACGAGGCAATTGATCAATGACATAATCACCTTCACCTAAAAATTCAAAACCATATTGATCATTTTTCACTTCTGATTTTTTCTTACCAATATAATTTTGTACATCAAAAGTTCTCGTATCCGTCCAGACATAAGCTTTTTCTCGTTGTTGTGTCACTTTTTGAACTCCCAGTGCTGGTAAAACATCCATGAAAATTTTTCTGGCAATAGGAGCTGCTGTTGTTCCACCATACTGAACACATTTTTTAGGATTATCCATGGCTAAATAAAGTACAATCTGTGGATCATCAATGGGCGCAACACCTAAAAAAGAAAGAATATAGCCATTACCAGCATATGTTCCATTGATAGCACGCTGAGCGGTTCCTGTTTTTCCCCCAATACGATACCCATCTATATAAGCATTCTTTCCTCCTCCATCCGTCACAACACCTTCCAAAGCATCTCTGACTTTAGCTGACGTATCTTCACGAATGACCTGTTTTAACATTTTGGGTTGTTTTTCACTGACAACTTCATGTGTTTTGGAATTATAGATTTTATTGACAATATAAGGCTGATAGAGTTTTCCACCATTTACACAGGCACAAACAGCCCTGACAAGCTGGATTGGTGTCACAGAAATGCCTTGTCCAAAAGCCACAGTTGCCTGTTCAACTTCATTAAACTTATCATAATCAAACATAATTCCACTAGATTCACCCATCATATCGACACCCGTTTTTTGTGTTAATCCAAAATCCTGAATATACTGATAAAGACGTTCTTTACCGAGTCTACGCCCAATTTCAACAAATCCAGGATTGGAAGAATTTTGTAAAACTTCTCTAAATGTCTGTAAACCATGTCCTCCTTTTTTCCATGATTTAATACGAACACCGTCTACAATTTCATAACCTTTATCATAATAAGTATCTTTGTCCATATCAAAAAGATTCTCATTTAAAGCACTACTAAAAGTAATAATTTTGAATGTTGATCCTGGCTCATAAGATTTCCAAATTGGTAAATTACGATTATAAATTTCACTATCAGCATTTTGATAATCATTCGGATCAAAATCAGGCTTACTGCAGATTGCTAGAATTTTACCATTACGAGGATCCATTGCTAAACACAAAATAGAATCTGGATCATAAGTCGCATAAGCATTGTTTAATTCTCTTTCTACGACATCCTGAACACGTGTATCAATCGTTAATTCAATATCCATACCAGAAGTTGGATAAACATAATCAGCGGGATAAATGTTTAAATTTTGTCCTTTGGCATTCATATAATAATGAATGCTTCCATTGACTCCAGAAAGATAATCATCATATTGGAGCTCTAGACCAACTAATCCTTGATTATCAATACCTACAAATCCTAACGTTTGAGCTAAATAATTTTGAAATGGATAATAACGCAAAGTATCTTGAACAAGATAGACCCCTGGTAATTTTAAACGATCAATGCTATACGCTTTATTTTCATCTAGTTGTCGTCCTTCTGGTTGAATTCTTTCTACTGAAACTTTCTTTTGTATTTTATCCAATAATGTCTTTTCATCACATTCTAGAATTTGAGCGAGTTGATAGGCAATATGGATCGGATCTTTGATTTGACTTGGAACAACAATCAACGAAGATGTTGTGAGATTATCAACCAAAGTCACATGCTGACTGTCATATATTTTTCCACGTGATGCTTCCAATGGAAAACTACGTTGCCATGATTCTGTTGCTTTTAAACTCAATTCCTGATAAGCAATAAACTGACTATAGCCAAGACGAATCACAATACAAACAATAATAATGGTCATGACAATATTGACCCATTTGATCTTCTGTATCATTTTAGAAAAAACCATGTCACATCACCAACATATTGTATGTTTATGATATTGAAAATATGAAAATAGGGACTGAATTCAGCCCCTATTTTGCCGTCACTGTAATTTTTTGATTAGCTTTTAGCTTCGTACCTTTCGATACACTTTGTTCATAAATCGAACCTACACCTTTGAATTCTATTTCTACATTAGCCATGGCACCAAAAGCTTCCGCCTCTTTACGCGACCATCCTGTCATAGAGGGCATGGTAATATTGGTTCCATTGGTTTGTAAGAATACCCTTGATTTGGAAGACACTTCAGTCTGTGCTTTTGGATATTGATCAACAATGACATTTCCATCTCCTACAACAAGTGAAGATAATTGATGATTAGATAAAACGTCTTTTGCATAATCAACACTTTGATTTGTATAATTATCTAAAACAAATGTAGATGTTTCAACAACTTGTGATGGTTGTTCATTTAATTTATTTAAAGCCGCACGAATACCAGCCTGAACAACTTTGGCAGATTCTACAGTACTTGCAGAACTTCCCTGATACCACATCACTATAATGACCTGTGGATCATCATATGGAGCCATACCGACAAAACTGTTTGTATAGAACCCACTACGATAACCACCTGATTTGGATGCTACCTGTCCTGTTCCAGTTTTCCCAATCAAATTCACATCATCCATACGATAATTATATCCTGTACTTCCTTCTATATTAATAACACCTTTTAATAAATCTCTGACCTGTTTGACAGTATCAGTAGAATATATTTGTTTAGAGTACTGTGTTTTTGCCTGATATAGAGCTTCTTTTGTATCACTGTTGACAACTTTTTCCACAATGTAAGGTTCTACCATTTTTCCATCATTTGCAAACGCACTATAGGCACGTATTAACTGCAAACCTGTAAATGTTGATCCTTGTCCATATCCGGTTGTCAAATACTCTAATGTTCTTTCTCCTTCACGTTTATATCCAGCAAAACCTGCGGCAGATTCTAAACCATCTATATTACTTTCTTTAAAGAAACCTAAATCTTCATAATCCTGAAGCAAAGATTCTTTATCTGTTTTTTCACTTAACATGTGACAGATTCCCGTATTACTTGAATAATAAAATCCTTGTTTATAACTGATTGTTCCCCAACCTTTACCATTATTATGGTCCCTGATTGTCGCAACTGTTTTTCCATTGACTTTATAGTAATACTTTCCTGATTGATAAGTATCATTCACATCTAATTTATGATCATTAATCGCATTTCCATAAACAAATGATTTAAAGACTGAACCAGGTTCAACAGGTTCATTAAAAAATAAATCAACATAATTATCAATATCACGTTCATTTGGATCAAATGATGGATAGTTAGAAATAGCCAATAACTTTCCCGTTTTTGCATCCATAATACCACAGGTTGCTTTTTCTGGCTTTAATTCTTTTACCATTTTTTCCATCTGCATATCTAATTCCGTCTGCACATCACTATCAATCGTTAAATAAACATCATTTCCCGCAACAGGTGCAGTCTCACTCAAAATTCCATTTGGCAAGACATTATTATTATTGTCAGCTAAATAAGTTCTTTCTCCATCTTCTCCAGACAATTCTTCATCAAACGCCTTCTCAATCCCCATTTGTCCAACTATATTCTGAACTGTCTTTCCTTTAATTTCTTCTGTAACTGCTTGTGCATATCCAACTTCATAGGATGCAAAATCACCATAACGATAATTTCGTGTTGTGATTTCTTCAAATTCCAAACCAGGTAAATTAAGGGCATCAATCTGATCTTTTACAAGAGATGATAGATTGTTTCCATAACTTCCAAACTCTACCTGATAAGTATCTTTACTCAATCGGTTTAAAATATCTTCTTCATCCATTCCAATAATAGGTGATAATTCTTTGGCGGTTTTTTCTTTATCAACAACATAATCCGGTTTTTTATCAAGCGTTAAATGTGTCTTAGATAAAATCGCATAAAGCTTATATGTTTTCATGTCACTGGCAATAACTTCATTATCACTTGAATAGATTGTCCCACGTTTAGCAGGCAAAATCTCTGTTTTACTTTCACCACGATCTTTAGCATAACCTTCAATATCATTTCCACTGATCAAATGTTTCCCAGTAGCTCCCAAGTAAATGACATTAAGTACCATACAAACAATGACTGCAATAATAATACAATATATAATTTTAGCACTTTGATTATTATTTTTCTTCAAAGCCATTATTCTTCAGGAACTCCTACAACAGCAGCTGTGGCAGTATTTTGTTTATATGTATATCCCTTCGCTTCAGCAACAGATTCAATACGAGAAAAAGAAGCTAACTCTAATTTTTTCATATCTAATCCATCAATATCTGATTCAATTGTCTTAATATCCTTTTCCAACTGATTACATGCTACATTAATTGTTGATTCATAAGAATTTAATGCAACAATCCCTACAACAAAAACAATAAAACTCATCACTAATAAACGTTTTGAAAATCTTAAAAATCTTGTTTCTTTTCTCTTATTCTTCATCCTCATATATCCTTTCTATAATTCTTAATTTTGCTGAATGAGAGCGATGATTCTCTAATAATTCTTCATCACTCGCCACAATTGGTTTTTTTGTGATTTTTTGAAACCTTGGTTTCAAATATTCAGGAACAATTGGCATTCCCCTAGGAAGTTCTGGTTGTTTTGTCACTTCCTGAAAAGTATATTTACATATCTTATCTTCCAAAGAATGAAATGTAATGACTGCAATACGGCCATGAACATTCAATATTTTTAAAGCATCATTTAAAGCGATATCAAAAACATTCAATTCATCATTAACCGCAATACGTAAAGCCTGAAATGTACGCTTCGCTGGATGTCCACCTTTTCTTCTGGCCGGAGCTGGAATCGCTTCTTTAATAATATCCACCAGTTCAAATGTTGTTTCAATAGGCTTGATTTCACGATGACGTTCAATCGCTCTGGCAATTTGTTTGGCAAATTTTTCTTCAGAAAATTTATACAGAATTGTGACAATATCCTGATAACTATAAGAATTGACGATATCGTATGCAGTTAATTTTTGATTCTGATCCATACGCATATCCAGTTTGGCATCGTAATTATAACTAAAGCCACGTTCACCATCATCAAACTGAGGTGAAGAAACACCTAAATCAAACACAATTCCATCCACATGTTCTACGCCACGTTTTGCAAGCTCAGCTTTCAAATTTTTAAAATTAGAATAAATAATTGTAAAATGATCAGAAATTTGAGCTAGACGCTGTCTGGCTGCTTCTATCGCATGTTGATCTTGATCAAAACAATAGAGATGACCCGTTGTTAAACGTTTTAAAATTTCCTGACTATGTCCACCACCACCCAGTGTACAATCTACATAAATGCCATCTTCTTTTATATTTAAACCACCAATTGTTTCCTTTAATAAAACACTGACATGATGAAACATAACATCCTCCTAATCTAAATTATCTATATTTTCTGAAATCTCATCGAAATGATCTATATTGTCATCATAGAAATGATCCCATGTTTCACTATTCCATAATTCAATATGATCACCTGCACCGACGATGACACATTCTTTTTCCAGATTTCCTTCCTTTCTTAAAACAAGTGGAATATTGATACGACCTAATTTATCAAATTCACAATCTGTCGCTCTTGAAGTCACCAAACGTATAAAAGTTCTCACTTCGGCTTTTCTTTTAGGAAGTGTCATGAGTGATTGATAATAGTTTTCCCAGCCTTCAACTGTATAAATAGCCAGGCAGCCTTCATTCCCACGAGTCACATAGACTTTTTCACCACATTCAAGACGCATTTTGGCAGGAATGCTTAATCGTCCTTTTGTATCAATATTATGTCTATATTCCCCAATGAACACTTCAAAATCACCCACTTTTATACATTTCTATACATATTTTAACACTTCATACCACTATTATATACTATTTATACCCTTATGTATAGAAAAAACATGCTTTATTTTTTGATTTTTTGCACAAAAAAAGTGGCTTATTTTCGCCACTTATCACTATTTTTCCATATTTTAACAAATTTTCATAAACTGTCTTTTTCCAATCGTGGTAACCACGAAGAAAACAGATAAAACCATAAAAAAACAATAGAACTGCATGCCCAAGTGATTGGATATGCCCAAAAAACAAGATGAATATCATGAACCAGATGCAAAGCAATACTGATGTATAAAACACGCACGACACACCAAAAAATCATCATCACAATCATGGGAATCATTGATTTTCCTGCTCCTCTTAAAATACCTGCAATACAGTGTGAAAAAGCTAATAAGAAATAAAATAAAGTCACGGTTCTAGCTTGCATTGTTCCATAGCTTATAACATCTTGAGTTGAATCAAATAAGCCAATCAAAAATGGTGCTCCAATAAAAATGATCATCCCTATAATTTGCGCCAAGACCAATGAACAGATAATACCAAAACGCGTTCCTTTTTTGACACGATCATATTTCTTTGCTCCAATATTCTGTGAAACAAAAGTTGTCATTGCTAAGGCAAAACATGTAATAGGTAAAAATCCAAAGCCCTCAATTTTTGAATAAGCCCCACATCCTGCCACAGCCATCTGTCCAAAACTATTGATATAGCTTTGAACAACAACATTGGCTAAAGCTATAATTGAATTTTGAATTCCTGCAGGCAATCCATTTTGAATAACCAGTTTCAGCATTGGTAAATCAAATCGAATTTGTTGGACTTTTAATGGATATGCAGGTAATTTAATTAAATGCATAAAGCATAAAACAGCACTGACAATTTGTGAAATAATCGTAGCTAAAGCGGCCCCTCCTACTCCCATATCAAAGACAGTAATAAAAACAATGTCTAAAACAACATTAATAACTGAAGATATAATCAAGTAATATAATGGATGTTTACTATCACCTAAAGCCTGTAAGATTCCTGTAAAAGCATTGTAAAGCACAAAAGCCAATGACCCCATAAAATAGACTCTAAAGTAAATAATAGAATTAGGTAAAACATCCTGGGGTGTTCCCATCAAAATTAAAATCTTAGGTGCAAATACAACACCTAAAATTGTTAAAACAATACCACATACAATTCCTAAAGCAACAGTTGTATGAATAGATAAATGCACGCGTCTATGATCATGAGCCCCAAAAAAACGTGCAATCACAACGCCAGCTCCCACAGAAATGCCATTAAAGAAACCAACCAGTAAAAAAATCAAGTTACCTGAAGACGCTACAGCAGCAAGAGCACTTGATCCTAAAAAATTTCCAACAATCAAAGAATCAGCAGTATTATATAATTGTTGAAATAAATTACCTAAAAACAAAGGAATCGCAAAATAAATAATCTTTTTAGCAATAGACCCCTCACTCATCATATTTGTATCATCCATATAACCCCTCCCATCATTGTTTCATTATAGCACTAAAACATTTCTAAACATAGACTTATCTGATATAATGTCCTCATAAAAAATCAAAAAGAAAGGATACTTATCATGAAATCAGCATTAATTATTGGTTCAAGTGTTTGTGATGTTCATATTTATGTTAAACAGCTCCCTCAACTATGTGGTGATGAAAATATAATCAGTCAAAACATGGCCATGGGTGGTTGTGCCTGGAATGTGACCTCTATTTTCAGACAGACCAAACTTCCTTATACCCTCTTTTCACCTATTGGTAAAGGTATCTATGGAGAATTTGTGAAAACCCATTTTCAAAAAAATCAGATTCCTATACTTATTGAAACCAATCAAAAGAATGGATGTTGTTATTGTATTATAGATCAACAGGGCGAAAGAACTTTTCTTTGTGAGCATGGTGCTGAATATTTTTATCAAAAAGAATGGTTTCAACAATTGGATATGAAACAATATCAATGTGTCTACCTTTGTGGATTAGAAATCGAAGAAGATACTCATGGAGTGATTTATCATTTTTTAAAAAATCATGATCATCTAAGCATCTATTTTGCACCTGGTCCACGTTTGATGGACATACCCAAACAATCTTTCCAAAACATCCTTTCACTCCATCCTATCATTCATTTAAACAAGCAGGAAATCCTGACATATACACAACAAACCACGCTTGAACAAGCCTGCCAATATTTATATCAGCAAACACATCAACCTGTAATCGTTACCCTTGGAAAAGATGGATGTTATTTCTATAATCGACAGGAAAACTTTCATATTCCTGCCATTCCAGTGAGCGTTTATAATACCAACGGGGCTGGTGATAGTCATATAGGTAGTGTCATGGCTTATCGTATGCTAGGCTATTCCTGGTTTCACGCTTTACAAAAAGCCAACGAAATCGCTGCTATGAAAATATCAAAAAAGCATTTATAGACTTCACTCTATAAATGCTTTCTTCTTATAAATCCAAATCATCCAATACTTCTTTTAAAGCTCTGGCACTTGATTGTAATTTATCATTTTCATCATTATTCAAATAAATATCAACAACTTTTTCAACACCATCTTGTCCAATAACAGTTGGAATACTTAAACATAAATCATTCAAACCAAATTCTCCCTGCATCAAGCTAGAAACAGGTAATACAGCATGTTCATCTTTTACAATCGCTGTCGCAATACGTTTTACCGCAACTGCTACACCATAATAAGTTGCTCCTTTTCTTTCAATGATTTCATAAGCACTATCACGAACTTCCTGAGCCAATCTTTCCATGGCTTCTTCATGATTAAAGTGTCCACGTAATTCACAGAAATGATTAATATGAATACCAGCAACCTGCGCACCAGACCATACAACCAATTCACTGTCACCATGTTCTCCAATAATATAAGCATGAATATCACGAGGATCAACCTGTAAATGTTTACCTAAAACATATTTTAATCTTGCTGTATCAAGAACAGTTCCTGAGCCAATAACTCGATTTGATGGGAATCCTGATAATTTCAAAGCAACTTCTGTCAAAATATCAACAGGATTAGAAACAATCAATAAAATACCTTCACAATTTCTTTTTTTAATTTCTGGAATAATGCTCTTAAAAATTTGAACATTTTTCTTAACTAAGTCTAATCTTGTTTCATCAGGTTTTTGATTCGCACCTGCTGTAATGACAATAATTCCTGCATCTACAATATCATCATAAGTTCCGGCATAGATATTCATAGGTGTTAAATAAGCACTCCCATGACTTAAATCCATCGCTTCTCCTTCAGCTTTTTTGGCATTTGCATCTATTAATACCATTTCTGAAAATAAACCTGTCTGAATCAAACTAAATGCAGATGTAGCTCCTACAAACCCACATCCAATCACTGCAACTTTTTGCATATTAACCATATTTATCACCTTCCACTTTCAGTATACCCAAAAATACAAATTTTTCAAATCATATGCAACATTTCCATGATTCTTTTTTGTATATTTCATTGATCATAGACTTTCAAATATTCAAATTGGCTTCTTTCATATCATTTTCTATTCTATGTTATCATCTTATCTTCTATAAATATATTGTCGAAATCGAAACAATCCCTATGATTTATAACCATCCTTGATACGATTGCATATGTAAAAAACTCATTTTCAAACAAGTGTCAATAATGTCAAATATTTTCATTTGTGTCATCATAATGATGATGATTTTTTCTCATATCTTTTCTTAGATGAAAAATCAATCAACATCATTCATAAAAAATACTGATTTCAATTACATAAAATGTCGGATAACTTGACTTTTATCTGAAAAGTACCTATACTTCTAAATGAAGCTATAAATATAAGGGGTATATATATGGAGGAAACGAAAACACAAGAAAGAAAGCCAAGAAAAAAGGTTCGCATAAAAAAAGATCATGTATTAAAAGCAGCACTTATCTTAGGTGCTTTGATTATTGTTGTTTATCTTTTTGGATGTTTCTATTATCACAATCGTTTTATGAGTCATACGACAATTAACGATATTGATGTTTCAGGTTTCACGTATGAGGATGCAAGTTCAACACTTGAAAAAGCTTTAACAAATCAAACTTTATCATTGACATTTGTTGATGGAGAAAAAGAAACTTTAAAACAAGCTGATAGTGGAATTTCTTTTAATCAAAACAACAGTATTCAAAAGACATTAGATCAACAAAATTATTTTCTATGGTTTACACATTTCTTTCAATCTACAGAGATTCAATTAAATGATTTATTGATCACAGATCAAAAGCAATTAGAAGAAGCTGTTAATTCTTTACAGCATGTCAAAGATAAACAAATTGCTCCAGTCGATGCCAAGGTAGAATATAAAGATGACGAGTTTGTGATTACACCAGAAGTTTTTGGAACAACAATTCAAAACGATCAATTGATTAATGCTGTAGAAAAAGCTTTTCAAACACGTCAGGATTCTATTAACTTAAAAGAGCAACATATTTATAAAGAACCACAATTGACATCACAAGATGAAACAATTACAAATTTACAAAAACTAGCTAAGGAATATTGTGATGCTAAAATTACTTATCAAACAACATCTGGTCAAGTTGTATTAGATGGAAATGATTTGATTCAATGGTTATCTATTGATGAAAAAGGAAATTATTATTACGATGAAGAAGAGTTTCAGAAACAAGCTACAAAATTTGTCAAAGAAACTTTAGCACCTCAAATCAATATTATCGGAAAAGCTAAAACATTTACTGGTGCTAATGGCACAAGAACAGTTTCTGGTGGTAATTATGGTTATAAATTAAATCAAAGTAAAGAAGTGACTGGATTACTTGCTGATATTAAAGCACATAAAAAAGAAACAAGAACTCCAGTTGTGACAGGTGTACAGGCATCTTACAGCAATGGAGGAATAGGCCATACTTTTGTAGAAATTGATTTAACAGGTCAACACATGTGGTTTGTAAAAAATGGGAATGTTGTTTTACAATCAGACATTGTTTCTGGATTACCAAGTGATCCAGATAAGAGAACACCTGGTGGTACTTATTACATTTATTTTATGCAACGTAATCGTACATTAATCGGTGAAATTCAAGAAGATGGTAAACCAGAATATGAAACACCTGTTGCTTATTGGATGGCATTTAATGGTGGTATTGGTTTACATGATGCAACATGGCAATCTGCCTTTGGTGGCGATCGTTATAAAACATATGGTTCACATGGTTGTATCAATCTTCCACTTGATGTAGCTGCATCATTGTATAGTCAATTAAGCGTCAACATACCTGTTGTATGTTATTATTAAAGATATGGAGAAATTCATATCTTTTTTCGTTCCCTTCTGTTATGATAAACTTATAAGGAGGGATTTCTATGAAACATTTTCTTAAAAGATTTTTTCAACTGATAGTCTTTCTTTTTCTTTCATATATTTATTTTTTCCTAGCCGACCAAATCATATTTCACCTATTCTCACACACAACTATTTCTTTTGATATCATTGATATTTGTTGTATTATTATTTATATTTGTATCTTCATTCCAATCTCGCTCATCATCATTCAAAAAATAGACATCAAATAAAAAATCCTACAAAAAGTAGGATTCTTAAAACGATACAATATACGTATATCTTCATCAAATTTCTATCATTGTAATTAATCAAAATTTTTAAAAGTTCGTTATGAACTTTTTTTATTTTCGTTAGTTTTATCAAAAGGCATATGCAAGATTTTCTGTTGTTTTTCTAATGATAATATAGAAGACAAACATGTTACAAGAAAAAGTGAAAAAATCGAATATATCACAAACTTCCATAAACGACTTAACATTTTATCCCTCCTTGTCTACAATGACATATCCATCCTTAACGACTTGAATATGGCTATTATAAAATTCCTCCATAACTTTAATCATATCATATGAATCTTTGATTCCTGCTGTTTCATAAGATGAATGCATGGCAAGCTGGGCTAAGCCAATATCTACACAATTCATTGACACCTGAGACATGGCAATATTTCCTAGTGTGCTTCCACCTAACATATCCGATCTATTCGCAAAGAATTGAAGTGGAACGCCAGCTTTTTCACATAAATCTTTCAATACAGCTATACTCAAAGCATCGCTTGTATACTTTTGTCCAGCATGTGATTTCACCACAATCCCCTGGTTCATATAAACACCATTTTGCTGATCTGTTTTTTCAGGGTGATTAGGATGAACAGCATGTGCATTATCCCCACTCAACATAAAACTAGAAGCGACTGCACGATAGAAATCTTCATCATCTTGAAATAAATGATGATGAATACGGTATAAAGTATCATATAAAAATGTAGATGCTGCTCCTTGTTTTGTAGATGAACCTACTTCTTCATTATCGAAGCAGGCAAAGACTTGAATTGTTTGCGAATGATGTCCTTTCAAGAAACCTTGTAAAGATGTATAGGCACACTGTAAATCATCCAATCTCGGTGATGAAATAAATTCATCATGCGCTCCCCAGATTGTAGGTTGCATACGATTATATAAATATAAATCACTGCTATAAATATCTTCAACATCCACCTGCAATTCTTTGGCTATCATTTTTTTCAAATCACCAGATTGATATGCCTGTCCTCCAATCAATGGTAACATATCAATTTGTTTATTATAGGCATAACCATCATTCACACTGCGATTCATATGAATGGCGACATTTGGAATCAATACAAGATCCTGATCAAAACAAAGTAAACGTGTCTGATATGTATTGTTGTCTTTAACCATAACACGACCCGCAATTGATAAAGGTCTATCAAGCCATGAAGCACAAATCATCCCACCATATCCTTCTGTATTTAAAGATACATAATGATTTTTGATTTCCACTTCAGCATTTTCTTTTAACTTAAAAGTTGGTGAATCACTATGTGAAGCCACAATATGAAAATTATAATTTTCTAGATGTTGACCAACATGAAAAGCAATCAAACTTGACTGATTACGTGTTACATAATATTTTCCACCTAATTGTATTGTCCATTTCTGGCTTTCTGATAATTCCTGATAACCATTTTGATTTAAAATCTTTTTCATTGTATCCACTGCATGAAATGCTGTTGGACTTTGTTGAATAAAAGACATCAACTGTTTTGAAACTTCTTTATACATTTTATCCCTCCATATTTTCTTTATTATAACATAGTTTATTTTAAATATGACTTCTTTCCAGTAATTTTAATCCTTCTTCTAAAGAAGATATATACACTTCCCTGATTCCATAATCATCTTCACTCGAAACAATATCATAAAACTCTAAATCATCCAAAATATAATCAATACGTGATATATTCATATTTAAATGCTGATAAAGCAAATCTGTTGAAGCATACCCAGCTTCCAAAATAACTTGTAAAACACCTTCATATGGATGTGGCATTTTTTGGTGATGAAAACGATAAAATAATGCATGTCGATTGGCTAAACGACGCATCTGATTGAGTTTTTCACCATCCCATAAAATGACGCCATTACGCATTGCCAGAGCATGGGCCTGTCGTGTAAAAGTCTGATTTGTAACAACAACAGCTTCATCATAGTCATAATATTCACAACCACTATAAGCCTGTTGAACGGCACTCACTCCAACTGGTTTACTATAATATTTACATTGAAAAGCATAGTGAATGCCTTTATAGGTTGCTAAAATATCAACCCCATAATCACCACTCTTTTGCGTTAATCGTATATGTTTATATCCAATACGTTTAAGTATTTCATAGACATATTCCTCAAATTCTTCACCACTCATATGCTTTTTTAAACGTGGAATCCAGCCAAAAACAAAGCCGATGATATAACCAATGAGATGTCCGACTTTCTGCAATATCCATAACAGACATCGAAAAAGACCCCTGATCATGATTCAACCTCATCCTGTTGTTTAATTTCATCTAATAAAAAGTCATTTCCATGGCGCACAAATTTCCAATATTCTACAAAGCACTCATGATTCGATGCAATCACTTCTTGTTTTTCTATCATTAAATCATTCATCTTGCCTTCTATATAAACCCAAAAGAAGTCCTGCTGATTATCAATTGCATCATGTAAATCAACCAGTATGACTTTCAATAATTGAATATGATCTAATTGATTATATTGTTGTTGAAATTGTTGCCACTCTATTTTGAGTTTCCATTGTTCATATAATGATTCACTTAAATGCTTTTTCAATGTTTCTAAATCCTGCTTAGACCAGGCTTCTTGTATAATCAAATATTTTTCTTTAACTTTCTTCTTTAAGACTTTTTCATTCCAGAAATCATCCTGCTGATAAGCGAAAGATAAATCATCTTTAATTTCCTGATGCATGTGTCTGGCTTTTTTTCTTTTCCAGTAGACAATCATTCCCATACAGGCTCCTATCCCTATCACACCTGCTATGGGTGATCCATTTCCACTTGAACGTCTAGAACGATGCGACGACGTATGGCTGCTGCCTCCACCACCACCGCCACTACTGCTGCCTCCACCAGCTCGTGCGCCCACTGGCGTTAACAGAATCATAAAAACAATGAAAACGAGTAATAATCTTTTCAATCTATCACTTCCCTTACATGTATTTACAAAACAAAAAGTCATGGTACAATAGAACAATAAAGGAGAAATTCAATATGTTAATGAGTGTATCACATCTAAGTAAATATAACAATTTAAAATGTATCGCAAAAGATATTTCCTTTTCCATTCATGAACGTGATAAAATTGGTCTTATTGGTTTAAATGGAACTGGAAAATCTACGCTTTTAAAAATACTAGCTGGTCAAGAAGATTATAAGGGAGAAATTATCAAAAAGAAAGATATTCGTATCAATTATTTACCTCAAATCCCATCTTTCCAACCTCAAAATACCGTTTTAGAACAGGTCTATGAAGATGTGGGTCATGATGTGGCAGAATATGAAATCAAATCTATCTTAAATCGTTTTCAAATTATCAATCACTCACAGCCAATCAGTCAGTTATCTGGTGGTCAAAAAAAACGTGTCGCTTTGGCTATTGCACTGATCAAGCCTTGTGATTTATTATTGTTAGACGAACCAACCAATCATTTAGATCATGAAATGATTGAATATCTTGAAAAATATCTCACAAAATTCAATAGAGCTCTTGTCATGATTACACATGATCGTTATTTTTTAGAACGTATCACACATCGTATGCTTGAATTGGAACATGGTCAGTTATATACTTATGAAGCCAATTATTCACTTTATCTCGAACAAAAAGCTAAGCGTGAAGAAAGTCTACAAAATGCTCAACACAAAAGAAAACAGTTTCTTAAAAAAGAATTAGAATGGGTCCGTGCTGGTGTCCAGGCTCGTACAACCAAAAACAAAGGACGTTTACAAAGATATGAAGCTTTAAGTCAGCAGGCTGACTTACCTGTCACACAAAATCTGGAAATGATTGATACTGCTTCAAGATTAGGACAAAAAACAATTGAACTACATGGTATTTCTCATCGTTTTGATCATCTTTTATTTCAACCTTTTGATTATCTCTTTCAAAGAAATGAACGTGTAGGAATTGTCGGTATCAATGGTTCTGGTAAATCGACTTTACTTCATATTATTGCTGGACAAATTCAACCCACAAGTGGTGAAGTAGAATACGGTGAAACCATTCGTATAGGATATTTTAAACAGGGTCACGAAGATATGGATGACAATCAAAGAGTCATTGACTATATTCAAGAAGAAGCACGCTATTTGAAAACTCGTCAAGGAGAATTTTCAGCGAAACAGATGTGTGAAAAGTTTCTTTTTGATAAAGAGCTTCAATATACCCCTATTGGAAGACTATCTGGTGGTGAAAAAAGACGTTTATATCTTTTAAAAGTTTTGATGGGTGCTCCTAATGTTTTATTATTGGATGAACCTACAAATGATTTAGATATTACAACTTTACAGATTTTAGAAGACTATTTAGATAGCTTTCAGGGAATTATTATCACAGTTTCACACGATCGCTATTTTCTAGATCGTCTTTGTGACACGCTATTTGTATTTTCGCATCAACAAATCCAAGTTCATAATGGAGGTTATAGTGATTATATCATCACTTCAAATCAAACATCTTCAAATAAACCCAAATCCAGTACTAAAAAACCCATGAGAGAACGTAAAGTCAGACTGACTTATCTTGAAAAAAAGGAATTAGAAAGCTTAGAAGCTGATATTCCTGCACTTGAACAAAAACTTCAACAGTTAGATGAACAATTAAATCAAGTTACAGACTTTCATGATATTCAAGAACTTTCCAATCAACGCAATGCATTAGAAAATGAAATTGAAACAAAGAGTATACGTTGGTTAGAATTATTAGAAAAAGAAGAACAGTAGCCATTTACTGTTCTTCTTTGACTTTAACTTGAATTTTCATTGTTGTATTTTCATCAACCTGAAGATCATTTTCCTCATCTTCAATTGTCGCAAACAATGGAATATCTGTATCTAGATCATCCAAGTCCATTGTATTCATTTTCACTTTTAATGCCATATAATGCCTCCTATAAAATATCCTGTAATAAATGAACTGATGCCATCGCATCTTCGCAATAATAATCAGCTCCAATTTCCCTAGCGATTTCACTTGTCAATACAGCTCCACCAACCCAGATTGGACATTGACAGTTCACTGCTTTTAAAGCCTGAATCGTCTTTTGCATATTAACAACTGTTGTTGTCATAAGAGCACTTAATCCAATAGCCTGAGGATGATATTGCTGATAGGCTTCTACCACTCTTTCCATTTTCACATCTTTTCCTAAATCAATGACTTCATAACCATAACTTTCTAAAATGACTTTGACAATATTTTTTCCTATATCGTGGATATCTCCTTCTACAGTACACATTAAAACGGTTGCTTTTGAAGACTCTTGTTTGGAAAATGTTGCTTTGACAACTTCAAAAGCTAATTTTGTTGTTTCAGCTGATTGTATCAGCTGAGGTAAAAAAATACGATTTGTTTCATAATCTTTTCCCACCTGATTTAAAGCAGGTATAATCGTCTGATTAATAATCTCCATAGCATTTTGTGTCTGTAATAATTCTTCAGTTTTGGCTTTGACTTCATCTTTAAATCCATGAACAATAATATCAAACAAAGATAAGGCTGATGATGTTTTAACAGCAGACTGTTCTACTTGGTTGGATTGATGTTGAATATACTGTGCTGCATCCTGATCTTGATAAGTCAAGACACGATAAGCATCAATGGTATCCATTAATTGTTGATCTAATGGATTGATAATAGGCAAATCTAATCCCGCCTGTAAAGCTAAAGTTAAAAAGGTACGGTTCAATAAAGGTCGATTCGGTAAACCAAAAGATACATTAGATACACCTAATGTTGTATAAACTGATAACTGATTTTTAACCATTGTGAGTGCTTTGAGAGTTTCTTGAACTTCTTTTTGTTGAGCCGATGCTGTTAATGTTAAACAATCTATGATGATATCCTTTTTATCAATATGATACGTTTTTGCTTTTTCAATGATAGCTTTGGCCAATTCATAGCGTTCTTGAGCATATAAAGGAATGCCATCTTTTAATGTCAGTCCTATAACAACACCACCATATTTTTCTACAATTGGAAAAATAGCCTCCATGACTTCTTCTTTTCCATTAACTGAATTAATCAATGGTTTTCCATTGTAATAACGACAAGCTTTTTCAATGACTTCTGGTGATGATGAATCAATCTGTAAAGGTAAATTCACAACTTCCTGTAACATCTTTATGATATTCACCATGACTTTTGTTTCATCAATACCAGGTAATCCTACATTGACATCTAAAACCTGAGCCCCTGCCATTTGTTGTTGAATGGCTTCTTTGACATATTCTTCATAGCGTTCTTCTTGAAGAGCAGCTTTTAATTTTTTCTTTCCTGTTGGATTCAATCTTTCGCCACAAACAATGACATCACCATCAAAAATAACTGTTTGATGCGCACTGGAAACAGCCGTATAAGCTTTTCTTTGACGAGGATAGCTATGAGCAGGTAATTGCTGTTTTAAACCAGCAATAAACTCTGGTGTTGTACCACAACATCCTCCAACAATATTGACACCTTGCTGGATGTAAGATTGCATAGCCTCAACAAATTCTTTACTGCTCATTGGATAACAAGTCTCACCATGATGCAGACATGGCAATCCCGCATTGGGTTGGACAATGACAGGAACTGAAGCATATTTTAATATTGTATGGACTATCGGCTGAAGTTCAACAGGACCTAATGAGCAATTGACACCTAACGCATCGACTTTCAATCCTTCCACAACATTCACAAAAGTCAAAGGATCTGTTCCCGTTAACGTACGCTGATTACTTTCAAAAGTCATTGTCACAAACACAGGCAAATCACTATTTTCTTTGACAGCTAGAATACCTGCTTTGACTTCATATAAATCCGTCATTGTTTCTAATAAAACAACATCAACATCATCTTTTGCGATTAGGATTTGTGAAGCGATGATTTCATAGGCTTCATCAAATGTTAATGTTCCAGAAGGCTCTAACAACTGGCCAATGGGACCAATATCCAAGGCAATATATGCGTCAGGATTGACTTCATCTCTAGCCTGTTTGGCATTTTGGATGGCTGCCTTTAATAAATCACAATAACAATATCCACTCTCTTTCATCTTGATAGGATTACATCCAAAAGTATTCGTTGTGATAAAATTGGCTCCAGCTTTCAAATATTGTTTATGAATATCTACAATAATATCTGGATGTTCTATATTATAAACCTCGGGAATTTCTCCTACTTTCAATCCATGTTGTTGGAGCATTGACCCCATAGCTCCATCAAAAATCAATAAATCTTTTTTTAATCTTTCACGTAACATCGTTGTCCCCCTTTCCTTAACTCACAATCATCTTTGCGAATACATGATAAACATGTTTTTTGTACATCCTTGCCTATTCCAATAAGTCCAATCATTGATTTCATGGGAATTAATAAACCAGATGGATTTAAACTGACACCTAGCTTTTTATTGATCTGCAAAATGGAAGCAAAAATCTGATTCCAATCCAATGGGATATCTCCATAACCAGGCGCAAAACGAAAAGTATGATGAGGTAAATGGAGTGACTGTTCATATTGATCACAGCACTCTTCTAAATAAGCATTACTCACAGCATCAAACACAACTGCTTTTGCCATATCCATATGTTCATAATATTTCATCTGACGATCAATAGAAAGCCCTAATGTACAGGCTATCACAATGCATTCCTGGCAATCTTTGAAATAAAATTCTAAATCCTGTGATTCTAATGGAAAATGAATCTCTTTGATCATAAGTGGCTGATGAGAAAGATGAAACTGCTGGTAAACAGCTTTGAATTGAGCATATTGCTTGACTTCCTCAATACATACATCTATAAGTTTTTCAGTCTGTTCATCCATGATTGTTTGCGCATTGAGATAGTGTCTAATGATTTTTTTATTCATGATTCAACTCTTTTAAAACAGTTGGAATACTTTGGAAGATTGCTTTAGCGATTTCTGGTTTATTCATTGTATAAATATGAATTCCATCCACGCCATTTGTAATCAGATCAATAATCTGATGAGTCGCATAGTTGATTCCAATTTCTTTCATAGCTTCAGGATAATGATAATAAGATTCAATCATCGTTGATAATTCATATGGAATCGAACAGCCACAAAGTTTTGCCGTTCTCAGTAATGATTTAGAATGTGTCACAGGCATAATTCCAGCTAAAATAGGTACATTGATACCTCTTTTTCTTGCTTCCTTGACTAAACGATAATAATAATGATTGTCAAAAAAGATTTGAGTAATTAAATACTGTGCTCCAGCATCTACCTTTTCTTTTAAAGCTTTTAAATCATCTTCCAGACAACTGGCTTCCTGATGCACTTCAGGATAACAGGCTCCAGACAAACAAAAGTCACCAGGAAAATGTTGTGAAATAAAAGTATTTAATTCTTTTGCATAATGAAAAGATAATTCATGTTGTAAACCATCCTGAGGATAATCACCACGTAAAGATAATATATTTTCAATATGATTGTCTTTTAACTGTTGACAGATGTCTAAAATTTCTGATTCTGTTGAAGATATACATGTTAAATGAGCAACTGCTTCAATGTTATATTGATTTTTAATTGTTGAAGCAATCTCTACTGTTTTTCCTTTCGTTGATCCTCCTGCACCATAAGTCACACTGATAAAATCAGGATTTAATTGAGATAACTCCTCAATTGTATAATAAATAGAAGAAATATCTCCTTCTTTATTTTTAGGCGGAAAAACTTCAAAAGAAATAGTCGCTTTCTTTTTTAATATTTCTGAAATTTTCATACTTTTGCACCTCCATTTTTTGTCTATTTTATAATACAAAAAGAGAATAGTCAAAAACTATTCCTACTATAAACCCATAAATTTCTGATTTGATTAGAAAATTCATCAAAAGAATAATAATGACTCTTTTTTTGACTATTAGGATCTAACACACGAATTTTCCCATTTTTATATTCAGACAAAACAATAAAATGCCCTGTCTTTGTAAAGATTCCTTTAGACACGCTGCAAATGATAGGATGTCCCTGCATCAATTCTTCTTTTATCAAATCTTCATCCAAAGAAAGCTGTTTAGCATCAACACCACAAGCCTGTGCTCCCCTGATCATAAAAGACCATGATGTTCCATCTTGACTGTAATAACCATTTTGTTCACTGTATTGTGCCATATAATAAGGATGGTATCTTCCATTTTGTGTCAAATAACTGACAACCATTGATAAACACGTTGGTCCACAACCATTGATAGCCATCATCTGATCACCATAATAACGATATCCCCAACGTTCATCCCATTGTAGTAACAATGGCATTTGATTATCTTTTAAATCATTTTGAATATTCATCACCATATCTTGTGTGTGTTTGGTGGGATAATTAGCGACAAATGGAATGGTTTCTTTATTTCTTAAAGCTAAATCAATTAATGATGATGGATACTCACTTTGATGTTCTACAATTTCATGCCATGAAGATGAGGTATCATAACCATAAGATAAGTGTATATCTTCCTTTAATAAAAAATGATCGACTAATAAAATGATGACTGGTATGACTAATACCGCAATACATACTAATACTTTTTTTCTCATAAAAAATCCTCCATAACTGTATTATAGAGGACAAAATAATTAAAATTTTTAATGAATTATTAAGATTTTCTAAAGTTCATGAAGAGGTAGCATCACATCAAAGACAGTATGATGCTTAGCACTTGTGGCCTTAATAAATCCCTGATGCTGTTCCACAATTGTTTTAGCAATTGATAAACCAAGTCCCGATCCTCCTGTTGATGAGTTACGTGATTCATCTAAACGATAGAACTGTTTAAAGATATTTTGAATTTTATCTGGTGGAATTGTTTCTCCTTCATTTTCAAAAAGAATATGTGTATAACTCTCATCTTGATAAGCTTTAATAAAAATGGTTGTTTTTTCATAACTGTAATGAAAGGCATTTTTTAAAATATTATTAAAAACTCTTGCCATTTTTTGAGCATCCACATTGATTAATAAATCTTCATTTATATCAATTTCAATATGTTGTTGTTTTTGTGAAATCAATGGATAAAATTCTTCTTTCATTTGTTCTAAAAGATACAACAAATGAATCTTTTCTTTATGTAAAGGTGTATAAGTCTGATTCAGTTTAGCAATATCAAAAAACTCATTAATTAGTCTTTCTAAACGATATGCTTTTTCTAAAGTAATATGTGTATATTGATGACGTAAATCTTCTGGTAAATGTGGTGTTTCATCAAGTAAACAGAGATAACCAATAACTGAAGCTAAAGGTGTTTTAATATCATGAGCCAAATAGGCAATCATATCAACTTTATGCTGAACTTCATCAATTGCCTTCTTTTCATTTTCAATACTTTCTCGTTTGAGTTCATTTAAGTCATTTTCTAATTCATATAATGAATCATCTAAAACAATTCTCTGATTGTCTTTTTGAAAAAGAATCTTAATTTGTGAAAAGACTCGTGATATTTTTTGAATAGCATAAATTTCAACAATGATAGAATTCAATAAAATGACCAGCATAATAATCATAAAGATAATTGTTTTTTGATTTCTCAAGGCAAAGTGTGCAAAATCCCATCCAAAATATTCCTGTAAGAAATTAATAAATGCTCCATTATAAACATAATCCATATAAAAATAAATAAATAATATAAAAACAAAGCAACAAGCTGTAATGAGTATATGTATTTTGAGAATTTCCTGTTGAAACTTTCTCGTATAATCTTTATTCAATTTTATAACCTACTCCCCATACCGTTTGGATATAACGTGGATTTTCTGCTGAGTCATTCATTTTCTCTCTTAAATGACGAATATGAACCATAATAGAGCTACTTGAGTTGGTATAGTATTTTTCTCCCCATAAATCATGAAAAATCTGATCAACACTGACTACTTTTCCCTGATTTGAACATAATAACCATAATATAGAAAATTCAGTTGGTGTTAAAGATAATAATTGATTATCTAGAAAACAGCGATGGTTATCTTTATCAATTGTTAAAGCACCAATGGTCAAAACGGATTCATCTTTTTTAGGTGACATCATTGTATAGCGTCTTAACTGAGCTTTAATACGTGCCATAAGCTCTAAAGGACGAAATGGTTTTGTGACATAATCATCAGCACCCATAGTCAATCCTGTTATTTTATCAATTTCAGTTTCTTTAGCTGTCAGCATAATAATAGGAAAGATTTTTGTTTCTCTGATTTTGGAACAAATTTTTAAACCATCTATATCTGGTAACATGATATCTAAAACAGCCAAATCAATATCCTGTGTTTCCACACAACGTAAAGCATCACAACCATTATAAAATTTAAAAACTTGAAAGCCTTCATTTTTTAAATACAATTCTACTAAATCGGCAATTTCTTTTTCATCATCTACGACCAAAATATTCATAATCCCACCCCTTTCATCATTATATTACATAAAAAATGTGAAAGTTTTAAGAATTTATTAAGAAAAAAGAAGAAGTCATAAAACTTCTTCTAATCATCATAATCTTTTTCATGCGCCACAATAGAGCCATCTGATGCATTGATCTTATATTCATATTCATATTGTCCTGATTTAAAGGAAACTTCATAATATTGATGGTCTAATTCTACTTCTACATCATAGGCATTTGATGAAGAAACATTGGCATGACTGAAAGCTTTTTGTTTAGCTTCATTTTGTGTTAATTTGACTGTTCCAACATATTCTTTTTCATGTTTCATCACAGTACTTGTCATGGCATTAATTTCGTATTCATACTTATAATCACCACTTACAAATTCATATTCAAATTTGTAAACACCATCATCATAATCTTTATGAATTTTTTCTTGTGATACTGATTGAACACCAGCATGTTTTTTAGCAATTGATTTTGCCTGATCCTGTGATATCTGCTGAGTTGATGTCTGAGAACTGTTTGATGAATTTTGGTTTGAAGACTGATTTGATGATGAAGCTGATTGAGAAGTTCTCTCACCATCTTTTTCACTTTTTATAATTTCACCATTCAAAGCATTAATTTCGTAATCATATTCAACCTGATCTTTATAAAATTCAACTTCATAAACCATCACACCATCATCATAATCCATTTCTACTTTTTGAACTGTTGGTTGAGATACTTGAGCATCATTAAAAGCAATACTTTGAGCCTTGTCTTTTCCTATATATCCACTTTCACTGGCATGACCTGTAATTGAAACTTGTTCAACCTGATTGCTTTGTAATAACAGATTCAATTCATGAATAGATAAGTTCTTCAAAGAATCAAATGTATATAGTGGATTCTTTGAAACAAGCTGTTGAATAATTTCAGCTTTTCCCACTGAAATCTGATATTGTTTCGCCAGATTTTCAACATTTTGATCATTAATTGTCTGTGATACAATAGAGCCATTAATATCACTTGCTTTTAATAATTCATCAATATTTAATGAAAGCTGTTGTCTTAGTTTTTCATTTTCTTGTTCATTTTCCCCTGTTACTGATATCAGTAATGAATTTTTAAGTTCGTCTATATATCCTTCCTTTAACATAGCACCAATCAACGCATTCACACCAACTTCAATATCGCTACCTTTTAAATCCATATTGCCGACAATTTTTTTCCCATCTTCGTTGTTCGTTTTCACTTCGACAATTTTATAATCATCATCTAAATTCAATTCAACACTTGGATTGACATCTAAACCAACAACCGTTTGAATGGAGTGAGTCGCAGGCCATAACATGAAAACCATCGCTGCACAGACTGCCACAATAGGTAGAGTCAAAAGATAACGTTTTTTCTTCTTCTTTGTTTCGATCACGATATTTTCATCTCTCGTTTTTAATTCTTCTTTAATATCATCTAAGCGATCTGGTGTAATCTTTGTAAAAGCTTCTTTGATTTCATTCATAACTCTTCGCTCCTATCTTTTTCATTTTTTTCATACCTCGATGATAGCTAGATAAAGATGTTGCTAGAGGAATATCTAATAAGCCGGCAATTTCATGATGCTTTAATCCCCACAGTGCATGCATAATAATCACTTCTCTTTCCTGATCATTTAAACTTTCAAATAACTGTTCTAAAATCATTTTTGTATGCATGTCCGTTTCTGGTGGACAATAAAGATAATCCTGATATTCCTGTGTTAAATTTTGTCTTCTTAAATAAAGATAACATTCATTTCTAGCAATTGTATAAATCCATGCTAATGGTTTTTTCTGTGATTGATAATTTTTAGCTGCTAAATAAAGTTTCACATAAACTTCCTGTAAAATGTCACGACTATCATCGTAATTTTTAATAATGCTCATGATATAAGCAAAAACACTTGTCTTGGTTTTTTTATATAATTCATCAAAAGCATTATCCATTTGGGGAATCTGAAGAATAAGATAATCAATTTCTTTTTGATTCATTTTAATTTTTCCCCCTTTCACTATACTAATGATATTGTTGAACATATTATTGCACAAATTTTTATTTTTTTCTAAAATCTAACCCTAGATAAATGTTGGTAACTATATTTAAAATATATTGATTATATGGTCTTAAATGAAAATTCATTTGTAAAGTCACTATATCTTAGCTCACACATGGAGTTCATGAT
>NZ_NFLY01000028.1:0-36416 GCF_002161155.1 Massilimicrobiota sp. An105 | reverse complement strand
AAATATTACATCTTGAAATCAGAAGAAGAGAAAAGATGTTTTTTTATTGCCTAAAAACAGAAAAAGAAAAGAGCTGAAACAAAATCAACTCTTTAAAAAGTTATTTCGTTACAGCCCCTACATAAAAGCTCTTTTTAAACGAGGATATAACAATGGAACAACAATCATACATAATATAAGTGTTGGTGCAACATAGATAATATTATATCCTAATGAATAAACAATTGGATTCATACCTTCTGGTGCATAACTTGCAAACAAGAAAGCGCCTGAAGCAAAATGAGATAAGTATTTTAAAAACATGACAAAAACAATACCCCAGCAAATAGGAAGGTTTCCAATTTTTTGTGTTTTCATCAAAGGTGTTAATCCACATACTGCAAGTGGTAATACATAATCAAGTAAAACTGACCATGGTCCATAGTAAGTTGCTAAACCTAAGACAAACTGTAAAATAGATACCCCTATTCCACAAATGACACCATATCCAGCTCCCATTAAATAACCACATAACATGATGGCAATGACATCAACAGAGATTGTTCCTCCCTGTGGTAAAGAAGGAATAATTTCATTCACATAGCTCAAAATCAGTGTAATAGCCATAAACATTGCAAGCTGACACATACTTTTGACTGTGAAATCAACTTTTAAAATTTTTTTCATAATTCGATCCCCTTTCATTGAAGCCAACAAATAAAAAAGACTTTTCTACCCACGTAAAAAAGTCACAAAAATCATTATTTGCACTCTCTACGCTGGCATTACCCAGTTCAGATCATAAGGGACAAGGTGAAAACCTTTCTCAGCAAATGCGCCCCTGGCTCATATCTATTATATTCTTTTTTAGAAAAAATACAAATATTTTTTACAAAACATTTTTTCCTAGTTTTTTTATAAATAAATGCTATAATAAAAGGGAATTAAGGGAGGATAAGAAAAATGGCAAAAATTATTGCAGTGAATGCTGGTAGTTCATCACTTAAATTTCAATTATTTGAAATGGATGATGAAACAGTCATTACTTCTGGTGTTATTGAAAGAATTGGTTTAGAAGATTCGATTTTTACAATTAAATTCAATGGTGAAAAAGATGTTCGTACTTTACCTATTCCAACACATAAAGAAGCTGTTCATTTATTATTAGATACATTATTAGAAAAGAATATCGTGTCTTCATTGGAAGACATTAAAGGTGTAGGACATAGAGTTGTACAAGGAGGTTCTTATTTTAAAGAATCTGCTATTATTGATGAAGATGTTGTCAGCAAGATTGATGAATTAAAATCATTAGCACCTTTACATAACCCTGCTCACTTAACAGGATATTATGCTTTTAAGGAAGCTATTCCAAATGCTGGTGCTGTTGCTGTGTTTGATACTGCTTTCCATCAGACACTTGAACCAAGATGTTATATTTACCCAATTCCATATCGTTTCTATACTGATTATAAAGTGAGAAAATATGGTGCACATGGAACTTCACATTATTATGTATCACAGAAAGTTATTGAAAAACTAGGTAACCCTGAACATTCTAAAATCATTGTTGCTCACTTAGGAGCTGGTGGTTCTTTAACAGCTGTCAAAGATGGAAAATCTATTAATACATCTATGGGATTTACACCATTAGCTGGAATTATGATGGGAACTCGTAGTGGAGATTTGGATCCTTCTATCATTGATTACTTGATTGAACAAGTTGGTATGGATATGAAAGATGTCATTCATATGTTAAATAAAGAATCTGGATTACTTGGTGTATCAGGTGTATCAAGTGACTTTAGAGATGTATTAAATGCTGCTAATGAAGGAAACGAAAGAGCTAAGTTAGCTATTGACATTTTCTTTAGAAGAGTTATTGCATACATTGGTAGATATTTTATTGCTTTAGGTGGATGTGATGCAATTGCCTTTACAGCTGGTATTGGAGAAAACTCTGCTTATGCTAGAAAAGAAATTCTATCATTAGTAAGTGAAGCATTAGGTATTGTTGTTGATGATGATGCTAATGAAAATGGTGAAGGTGAACGTTTAATTTCTAAACCTGAATCAAAAATCAAAGTTTATGTCATTCCTACAAATGAAGAACTTGTGATTGCCAGAGATACAAAACGTTTATTAAATCTATAAAATAAAAAAACAATATAAAAGAAAAGAAGATGCATGGATCAAAATCCCTGCATCTTTTTCTTTACCTATCTGTTTCTTTTT
Organism: Massilimicrobiota sp. An105; assembly: GCF_002161155.1. Taxonomy (NCBI): domain Bacteria; kingdom Bacillati; phylum Bacillota; class Erysipelotrichia; order Erysipelotrichales; family Erysipelotrichaceae; genus Massiliimicrobium; species Massilimicrobiota sp. An105. The sequence goes on along the minus strand of NZ_NFLY01000028.1, from coordinate 34,202 downwards.
GAGTTCTACAAAGCTTTATAATGAAAATCAAACATCCTCCAGCTAATATCAGATAATAAAACATGTGCGTTGCATCTCCTGTTTTCACAACGACAACTGGAATCTTTTCATTTTCATACTGAAAACTATGCACCTTTCCAATTCCTTCAAGCTGATCATCAATGACAATCTTAACAACTTCATCAGATAACTGATAACCCTTTGGCGCTTTTGTTTCTTTGACATAAACTGTTTGACCATACTCTAAATTTTCAAAAGTGACAGTCCCTTTTGTTGTATCAGCCTTTAATGTTTTGAATGGCTTTTGACATTTTTCATCTAAATAAATTGTAAACTCAAAATCATTATGAACAATGTTCTTATGTGTTTGACTATCAACCTTATTGATCAAAATATCAGTGATAATACGATGATCTGTCATTGTCAGTGACATATCCTGTTTTCCATCAACAGTCAAAGTCACGGACGGAGATGTTTCATATCCTTCTGGTGTTTTGACTTCAACAATTGTATAAGTTTCCCCTACCTTCAATCCTTGCGCATAATGAACTGATCCATCTGTTGTCCATTGATCAATGATGTTTTTTGTTTTATTAGACACAATCTGTAATGTCGCACCTTTGACATTATTTCCTAATTCATCTTTCTTTTGAATACCAACTGTTGTATCAATCATTGTGATATGCTGATTCTGTTGATCATCAGTGACAGTAAACTCAATATCCTGCGCCAGATTCTTGCCAATTGGTGCTAAATCTTCATGAAGAATATAAGTCTTACCTACTATAAGATTATTTATAGTATGACTATCCTTTGTAGAAATCCATTCATCAACAATTTCTTCTGTTTCTTTATCAATGACTTGCATAGATGCACCTTCAATTTCCTGTCCACCTGCATCCTCTTTTGAGAAAATGACTTTCTTATCTATCATAGATAAATTCATATTTTCATTCTCTTTCACAGTAAACTGTATTTCATTAGCCATTGCAAATCCATCTGGTGTTTTGATCTCTCGAAGGATATATGTTTGACCAACAATAAGTCCTTCAGCGTGATGAACACTTCCGTCAGTCACCCATTGGTCAACAATATTTTTGGTCTTATCACTGACAATCTGAAGAGTCGCTCCTTGAACAGCATTACCATCTACATCTAATTTATTGACATCCACCTGTGTATCTTTCATGACAATTGTCTGTTTGTTTTTTGACATTGTAAACTTCACATCTTTGGCATAAGTATATCCAAGGGGTGTCAAATCTTCACGATAGATATAATCCTTTCCAATGACAAGTCCTTTAACGAGATGACCTCTTCCATCACTTGTCCATTGATCAATAATTTCTCCACTTTTAGCATCAATGACAGAATATTCTCCACCTTTGAGTTCTGTTCCGTTTAAATCCTGTTTAGAGAAATATGTTTCTGTTAGCTTATTCTTCATTGTCTTTTCCACTGTATATTCTTTTGTCGTATTGTCTTTGATATCAAATTCAAAAATGACTGGTTCATCCAAAAGAGCATATCCATCTATCGTTGAAATCTCTTCAACCTTGTATCTGGCCCCAGTTGTTCCAAGTGGTAAATCTTTTAATTCCAGTTTTCCACTTTCATTAATCATATAAATACCATCAGTTGAATTCCCCATAATGACAGGATCATCTTTTTTGTAAATCATCTTTCCTGTTGCTGGATCTATAATATCACTATCAGCAGTGACTTTAAACTGTGCTCCACCAACAGCTGTATCTTCCTCTCTTTCAAATTCTTTATGAAGAATCAAATGTCCTGTTGGTTTTTCATTGATAAATGAAACTTCAATGACAGGTTGATTGTCCTCATCAAAATAGATTTCATCATTATCTGCTGTAATATTCACTTGAATATCATCTCCAATAAGGAATCCTTCAGGATTTCTCAATTCTTCGATTGTATATGTTCCTGATTTGACCATATCATCCAGTACAACATATCCATTTTCATCTGTTGCCCATTCATCTTTATAAACCATACCAACTTTTTGTTTGACATCATTTCCTTCGCTATCTTTTAACTTAAATGTCGCATGAGATAAAGCCACTTTCTGTCCATCTTTATCTCTTTTCACAATTTTTAACCATGCCTGAAATGGTGCGTTGTTGACCATTCTATATTCAATTTCCTGATCTTCATTAATGGTAATAAAAAAATCACCAGCAGGATAATAATTTTCTGGTGTTTTTGTTTCCTTTATTTGATAAATACCATAAGGCAGATCAATAGATGTATCTCGTCCCGTTGAATCTGTCACAAGAACATCATAAGCTCTTGCCTGATCCCATCCATTCTTTTGAACATCTGAGTAAAGCTTGATAGTAAATTCTACACCTGCCAATCCTTGTGTAATGCCACTTGATCCATCAGTTCCCATTTTGGCAACTTCAAGTTTTCCTTTAATGACTTGTTCTTTAGAAACAACACTTTGTGTGACAACCTGCTGATTCGAATTTGAAGATGTCAATGTCACTATCTGAGGCCCATCTAATAAATATCCAACACTTGGCTTTGTTTCTTCTACTCGATAGACACCCATTGGTAAATTAGACCATGAAATTTTTGCCTGATCATTTGTTTTCTTTGTTCCTGTATCACCCCAGACACCATTTCCAACTGTCTTTTGAGAGATGATTTCATCTTTCTTATAAAGCACAGTTCCATCAGATGGATTCAATATATCTTGATTGGCTTTTAAAACATATTCAGCCTCTTTTAAGGTTGCATCACCTTGAGAGATATTCCCAGTTTCTTTATCCTGTTTCTCTAATTCAATTTTCCCTAGAACTGGTTCATTATAGATTTCAATGGCATAAGTCTTACCATTTTCAGTCACGCTCTGATTCTTTTCAAGTGTCGCAATGACATAGTTCTGTGGTGCTTCTTTTTCACGAATCGTATATGTTCCATAATCAAGTAATCCTGTTTTAGCAACACCTTCACTATTTGTAGATATTGTCGCAACTACCTGATTTCCACTTAAGACCTCAAACTTTGTACCTGGTTTCTTAACAACCTCACCTGTTTTTTTGTCCTTTTTCATAACCTGAATATAACCCTGTTTCCAGTTATTCGTTTGCGTAAACGAAGCTGTTTGACCAGCTTTTAACTCTACTGAATGGACTGTTGAATCCAAGACAAGATGATCTGGAACCTTGATTTCCTGTATATAAATGGTTGTTGGTTGCAGTTTGTCAATCGTAACTGTTCCATCTTTTCCAGTTGTATATGTACCTAGACTTTGACTCATGTCTGCATGATAAGAAATTTGAAACTGTACATCAGCAATATTATTACCCTTATTATCTTTTTTAGTAATCTTTAAAGCAGATGCTCCAATCTTAATCTTAAAGAAAGCACTTGGTATAGCTTCATCCAATTCTCCTGCAATCGCGACTTTCTGATATCTTTCAGAACTGTCTAAACAAAGCAGCTGTCTTTTATTGAGATCAAGACTATTGATTCCAGATACTGTTTTCGTATCATCAAATGAAGCATTCGCTGTGACTTTTAAAGCATTCCCATTTTTAACAAACGAAAGCCCGTTGGCCTTAAAATCATATCTTTCAAGAACCTGATTTTGATCATTCATTTCCATATAATAATGATTGCCATCAAATGCAGTCATTTCATATGTTTTCGCAAGATTTTCACTCTTTGATGCAAAACTAGGAATCTGCCCCCATGTCTTTAAAATCTGGCTATAAGAATCATAGTATGTTTTGACATTGGACTTTGTCGTAGAGTTAGACCAATTCAAAGAATTATAAACAGAAGTCGCACCACTGGTTGTCACACCTCGATAACTACCATCTGCATTTCTTTCACCAACCATGATTTCCCATACAATAATTTGTGCTGCATACCACTGATAGGCATTTCCATTCACTGCTTTTAATGATCCATTTGTATGATATGAAACATTGATCTTTGTTGGTGCTAGACTTAGCACTCGACTAATAAGCTTTTCCTTTTCTGACGAACTTAAATGTTTGTTCTTTTGAGCTTCTTCAATAAGCTCAATTGTGTCAGTAGGCGTATACTGTGTTCCATCATGAACAGCCTTTCCATTCTCTAGACAATAAAAATACTGTCCATTTGTCGTCAGAAGAACCGTCACACCTTCATCATATGAACTGGCCTCCAAAACAGTTCCATCATTTAGTTTGGATCCAGCTTTTGTGGTGACACCTGCCAGATAATTATAAGTATTCATCTCATATGAAGCTCCATAAACTTCACCTATGTTCAACATAAAAATACACGACAACATCAAAAGTATGACTTTCTTTAATTTTATAAAATGCTTATGTTTATCCATCTTTTTTCCCTCCTTTTTAGCTAAACATAATCGTTTTCGAACACATCACCTCCTTTTACATATCAAAAAAGACAGGTCATCATCCTGTCTTAAAACATCTTCCTTATTTTCCATCACCATAAAATATCATGAATCAATTAAAAAATTCCATCTAAAATGGAATCAGTATGTGCGCAATGAAACTGCATATAACGGTCACACAGGCAACAAAAACCAGGCCTTTTTGACGATAAGCGAAGTAAATACCCGCCAGTCCTCCAACCAAAGCACTGCCCATATGTCCAGTTGCATATAGAATGCTTGGAAATGTCAATGCCGATAAAACAGCATAAGGAACATAATATAGAAGCGAACGTATAAAACGTGAGTGGATTTCTTTTTTAAAAAACGTCAGTGGCAACATTCTTGGCAAATAGGTCATAACGGCCATCACAAAAACAGTCAGTAATAAATAACTTGACATTAGACATTCTCCTCAATAGGGTAACGTAAAGCCCCATAGAAAGCTCCCAGTATTGTAGCCACAATCAATTGAAATCCACTAGATAATCCTTGAAACAAAGGCACTTCATACATGATTGTTGAAAGAATTGCTGCTATGACTACAACTTCTAATATAGCACGTGATTTGGCAGATGCTGGAACAATAATCGCTAAAAACATGCCATATAAAGCCAGCCCCATTGCATTTTGTAAAACAGGTGGCAAAATATTTGTCAGCGTTTCACCAACAAGTGTACCACTCGTCCATCCAATAATAGGTACCAAAATAAATCCTGCCATAAAAGAAAAAGATAATGTTCCATGTTCTAAAGATGCCAAACTAAATGTTTCATCAGTAATTCCAAAAGAAATCACCATTCTTTCCAGCGTTGACATCTTTTGATCAATCTTTTGACTTAAAGATAAAGACATTAAAAAATATCTTGCATTAATCATCAATAGTGTTAATGCAGTTTCCATATACGAAGCTTGAGCCAGCATCAAAGATACTCCAGCAAATTGCCCCGATGATGTTAAATTAGTCAATGAAATCAATGTTGCTAAACCAAATGGTAAACCACTTGAAGCAACAAAAACCCCAAAAGAAAAAGAAACTGGAAAATACCCCAAAGCAATCGGCAGAGATCTTCTACAGCCTCTTAAAAATTCCTCCATCAAATCCCCTCCATATATCCCTATGATACATGAATCAAAATTACTTATCAAACAAATTTTTTTCAATAAATTCGATAATGTCTTCTCTTGATGTTAATACCTGATAAAAAGATTTTCTTAAATCTAATCTTTGGATATCAACGGAACGAATATCACTCAATTGAATACGACAATGTGTTATATGTGTATCTGTTTTTATTTTAATATCCTTTTCAAATATAGGATTAGCAGGGGTTGAATCTTTTTTGATAGATGTACATGGAACAACAAGCATTTTATATCCCATATCTTTTAAAACATAGCACCAATGTCCATCCATAAGTTCTTTAGGAAAGCCTCGTCCAATATTGAAATATGCCAATTCATGAATATGTGGTCTTTTATGTACATGATAGAACGTCTGATTACAGTCGCCATCCTTAACCAAATGACAGTAAAAATACTCTAACTGACTGGTCTGATGTAATAATGCATAGCTATATTTTTCTACATCATAAACACCGGATTCTTCAAGTTTTTTTAATGATTTATTCATTTCCAGTAAATTATTACGTATACTCATAATAACCCTCCTATTATATATATACGCATATTTTTCTCATTTTTCTTTTTTTTAAACAAACTTTTTTTATTTCACATCAAATTTTTATATTTCATATATTATAATGGAAACATTTTTAAAATATGAAAACTATTCGATGATGTTTCATGTATAATAATATCTATTATTGATGAAGTTACAAAAGAAAAGCGCCAGGACTTTATACATATAAAGTTGACGAGGACCAGATTTATCGAAAGATTCGGCGGATGATCTGGAGGTATGATGCTACCTGAACAATGAGCAAAACTAATGAGTGATCATTAAACAAATATCATTAGGCATCACTTCATTCAATAATAAAAAATGAAATTGATGGAGGAAATTTTTTATGTGTGGAATTACTGCTTATTGTGGAAAAGGTGAAGCTTTGCCTTTTTTAATGCAAGGTTTATCTAAATTGGAGTATCGTGGTTATGACAGTGCAGGTGTCACAACACTTGAAAACAATCAGCTTATCACTGTCAAATGTAAAGGACGATTAGAAAATTTAGAAAACAAACTAAAAAATCAGCATCTAAGTGGACATGTGGGGATTGGACATACAAGATGGGCAACTCATGGTGTTCCTTCTAATCTTAATTCTCATCCTCATACCAATCAGGATGAAACAATTGCTTTAGTGCATAATGGGATTATTGAAAATTATCGTGAATTAAAAGATGAATTATTAAAAAAAGGATATCAGTTTCAATCTGATACAGATAGTGAAGTTGTTGTTCAACTTCTTGATAGTCTTTATGATGGCAATCTATTAGAAGCAACACAAAAAGTACTGGCTCAAATCAAAGGAAGCTATGCTTTGTGTATTCTTTCAACATTAGAACCAGAACACATCATTGTTGCAAAAAAGGACAGCCCTTTAATTATTGGGAAAACAAAAGATGGTTATGTTGGTGCTAGTGATATTCCAGCCTTATTAGAATATACAAAAGAAGTTTATTTTTTAGAAGATTATGAAATGGCTGTTTTATCAACTGATCATATTTCATTTTATGATCAACACGGACATCCGATTGAAAAACAAACAACAACTATTCCTTATGATTTAGAAGCAGCTAAAAAAGATGGTTATGATACTTTTATGTTGAAAGAAATTCATGAACAGCCTCATGTCATTGCTGAAACATTAAGAGGTCGTATCAATCACAATCACATTATTTTAGATGAATTAAAAGATATTGATTTTTCTCAGTTCAATAAAATCTATCTGGTTGCTTGTGGAACAGCTTATCATGCATCTATGTGTGGTGCTCATATTCTTAAAAAAGTATTAGACATTCCTGTTTTAAGCGAAGTTGCCAGTGAATTTCGTTATGATGATCCTTTTGTAGATGAAAAGACTTTAGCAATCTTTGTTTCTCAATCTGGAGAAACAGCTGATACTTTAGCCGCTTTACGTCTGGCAAAAGAAAAAAAGGCAACAACAATTGCTATTGCAAATGTATTAGGAAGTACAATTTCTCGTGATAGTGACTATGTTTTATATACATGTGCAGGTCCTGAGATTGCGGTAGCATCAACGAAGGCTTATACAACACAATTGGTTTTATTGATTCTGTTAGCTTATTATATTGCTCAACAACTTGGCAAGGACATCAACAAACAAATTATTCAACAATTAATGTCTATTCCTCAACATGTAGATACTATTTTAAAGGATGAAAATCTTTTTGCCCAGTATGCAAAAATGCTGGAAAATCAACATGATGCCTACTTTATTGGTAGAAATTTAGATTATGCCAGTGTCTTAGAAGGTGCTTTAAAATTAAAAGAAGTGTCATATGTCCATGCTGATGCTTATGTAGCCGGTGAATTAAAACATGGTCCTATTGCTTTAATAGAAAACGATTCTGTTGTTATTGCAGTAGCTACTCAGCCACATATTGCACAAAAAACAATCAGCAATATTCAAGAAACAATGGCCAGAGGAGCACGTGTTATATTACTGACAACTCAAAATATGGAAGTGAAAAATGTTCAAAACGTATATGAACTTCCTGATATTGACCCTACTCTTCAGACAATATTGGTTGCTGTTCCTTTACAGCTTATTGCCTACTACACAGCATGCATTAAAGGTTGTGATGTTGATAAACCACGTAATCTTGCAAAATCTGTAACTGTCGAATAAAAAAACATCAGATTCAAATGAACCTTGTTATTTGGACATCCTCATAACAGAGGTTCATTTTTATGATTGATTTTGAAAAATAAATCTTTATTCTTCACAAGAAGTTATGAAATTGATATAATAATAATCGAGGTGATGAATCGTGGAAAAACGTGAACCAAAAGATTTAACAAATTATGATAAACGTTTTGAAGAAGATCCAAGCTCATTTAATGATTTTCAAGCTATGGATTATGTAAAAGAATTGAAAAATCAAGGTCGTACTGATGATGCAATTGAAGTAGGTAAGACTTTCTTGCAAGTTGGAGAAGGATTAAGTGGTTTTATTAATCATTATGGTTATGCACTTTATAATAAATACATTAATATTGATGACGATAAAATCAAAGAAAAAGAAGATTTATTTTTCTCTATTGTTGATGAAATCACAAACTTATGTAAACAAGAAAAATATTCTCCTTTAGAAGCGACAATCAATAAAGCTATGAAGTATGTCATGAATCAAAAACCTGTTCGTTATCAAAAATTATCTGAACTTTTAGATAAACTTGATGTTCAGACACTTAGCATTGAGCCTTTTGTTAATAGTGCAGGTAAAGAATATGAATCAAAGAAAGAAAAATGGTATCGTTTAAAAGTTAGATGTTCTTATGAAATGGAAGATTATAAATCTTGTGTAGAATATGCAAACATGGCTTTTACACAACCTATTAAATGGCATTATAACAATTTAAATTGGGTTAAATACTATCGTGCATCTTCACTTGTACATTTAAAAAGATATGAAGAAGCTGAAAATGAATTCTTATCATTAGGAAACAAGATTCCAAACGTTGATTCATTCCAAGTGCTTTATGATTTATATATGAATACTGGTAAAGTGAAAGAAGCTTATACAAATCTTGTTTATAAATTCTTTAAAGCTGGATATAATCTTGATGAATTGGGATTATATGAAATGATTTTAGATATGGTGAAAACTGGTCAAAATCAGGAAGTGATTGATTTAGCAAATGCTTTTGTTTATCAGCTTAAAGCTGAAAATCAAAAAGATGTTTCTCAAAATTCAATTTCTGAACAATATCAAGATACGGATAGCAGCTCTTTATATGATCGCTTATATAATCAGTTAATGGAACATCTTGATGAATATATTGATCGTTTTGAAGGAAAAGTTGTTTATTACAACAAAGATAAAGAATTTGGTAGTATCGATCAAGATAATGATAGTGATGATCATTTATTCTTTAGACAATCTGATTATATTTATGATGAAATGGTTGAAAAATATGATGTTGTTGAATATAGCTTAATGAAAACATTTGATTTCAAAAAACAACAACCATCTTCAAAAGCCATTTTAATTAAAACTTTATATGAAGATATTCAATACTAAGCTATGCCCTGCATAGCTTTTTTTGTCACACAAAACTGTCTTTTTCATACTCTATAATGAGGTGAAAATGTGTTATCAATATTACAAGAAATGCCTGTTCTTATTTTTATCGGAGCTATTATTTTTAATTGGTTTTCTACCTTTTTAGGTGCTTCTTTGGTTTATTTTACAAATAAAGAAAATAAACATCTGGTCTCTATTGCTTTAGGAAGCAGTGCGGGTATTATGATTGCTGCTTCATTTTTTTCCTTAATTTTACCTGCAATGAACCTTTTAGAAAATATGAATAAATGGTATCTTATGATTATTCCATTTGGTTTTTTATGTGGTGTTGCATTTTTAGCTTTATGTGATCATTTCTTGCCACATAAACATATGATATCAGGTGAAATAGAAGGTCTTCAATCACGTTTTTCTAAGAATCAATTATTAATGCTTGCTATGACATTGCATAATATTCCTGAAGGCTTGGCCGTTGGCGTCGCTTTTGCCAGTGCGCATCAACAGTTTATTCCAGCATTGGTTCTTTCCATTGGAATAGGTATTCAGAATTTTCCTGAAGGGACTGCCATTGCACTCCCTATGCACCAATATGGAAAAAGTAAATTCATATCTATGATGTACGGACAATTTTCAGGGATTATTGAAATTCCTTCAGCTATCCTTGGATATATCTTTGCTTCTTTGATTCAGAATATTCTTCCATTTGCCTTAAGTTTTGCAGCTGGTGCTATGCTGTTTGTCTGTGTGGAAGATATGATCCCAGAAGCCTGTTGCCAACATCAGATTGATATAGGTGCTCTGTCTTGCATGATTGGCTTTGCAGTGATGATGATTTTAGATATGATGTTATCTTAATCGCTCTATTTTTTACTATTTTAACAAATTTTATAAAAATAATTCGTTAAATACTTATTTTTATTTTATTTTTAAAAAAATGATTGACAAACAATTTTCATTTATTTATGATAAATGATATATAAAACAAAAAGCAATGATGTGACGAAGTAAAAATTTCTGTGACATAAGAGATATGATGGCTGGTGCGAATCATACGAAAAGAAATTTTGAATACACCACGGAGCTATTACTTTGATAAGGGGTAATCGGGGACATAACGTTATTTATGTAAAGTTATTCAACTTATAAAGGTTATAATTGTGAGATTATAATAAATTGAGGTGGTACCGCGTTCACTCGCCCTCTTGGGACGGGTTTTTTTGTTTTATAATCTTAAAAATGAGGAGGAATAAAATATGATCAAAAAACTATCTGTATTATTATTGACAATGGGGTTGCTTTTAACAGGATGTGCCAGTGAAACAACTGGAACAAAAGAATTATCTGAAGTCAAGATTGGGGCTATACAGTTTGCACAACATCCTGCACTAGATAAAGCATATGAAGGATTTAAAGATACTTTAATCGAAGCCGGTGTCAAAGAAGAAAATATTGATTTTCAAAATGCCAGTGGTGATCCTTCCAACTGCCAGACAATTGCTGAAAAATTTGTCAATGATGGTGATGACTTGATTTATGCTATCGCAACTGATGCCTTACAGGCTGCTGCTAATAAAACAACTGATATTCCTATTGTAGGAGCTGCTGTTACTGATTTTGAAACAGCTGGTGTTGTCAAATCTAATGAAAAACCAGAAACAAATGTCACTGGAGCCAGTGATTTAAATCCAATCAAGGAACAATTAGAACTCTTAAAGACATTGGTTCCTGATGCTAAGAAAATCGCAATTTTCTATTGTAGCGATGAAGCAAACTCCGTATATCAAGGAGAAATTGCTTTACAGGCTGCAAAAGATTTAGGACTAGAAGCCAGTGAAGTGACTGTATCTAATGATTCGAGTGCTATTCAACAGGTTGCACAATCTATGATTAGTCATTATGATGCTGTTTATATTCCAACTGACAATCTTCTTGCTTCTAATATGGCAACTGTTGCACAAGTGACAAATGAAAACAATCTGCCAGTGATCGTTGGTGAAGAAAGTATGTGTGAAAATGGTGGTCTTGCAACTTTGAGTTTAGATTACTATACTGTTGGTCAAAATGCTGGAAAACAGGCTTTAGCTATTCTTAATGGTGAAGCTCAAGTAGAAGAAACACCTGTCACTTTTGTTGAAGGAAAAGACTGTCAATATTTTATTAATCAAAAAGTTGCTTCTCAATTAGGTATTGATATTCCTACTGAACTGAATGCAACTATGATTGGAGAATAATTATGGCGATATTATTATCTTTACAGGGAGCCATTGGTCAAGGTATTTTATGGGGAATTATGGCTCTAGGCATTTATTTAACTTTTCGCATTTTAGATATTGCTGATTTATCAGTTGATGGCAGTTTTGCGACCGGAGGAGCCGTTTGTGCTGTTGCACTGGTCGCTGGTGTACATCCCTTAGTTGCTATCATTTTGGCAACACTGGCTGGTTTTTTAGCAGGATTCATAACAGGATTTTTGCATACCAAATGTCAAATGCCTGCCATTTTAGCTGGGATATTAACACAGCTTGCACTCTATTCTATTAATTTAAGAATCATGGGAAAAAGTAATATTCCATTATTACAGTCTTCGACGCTTTTTAAAGATTTAGCTAATGTCATTCCATTAACATCACAATGGATTACAATCTGTATCGGTCTTGTCTTTAGTTTCATTGTCGTGGCTGGTATTTACTGGTTTTTAGGAACCGAATTTGGTTCATGTTTAAGAGCAACTGGAAATAATGAAAATATGGTGAGAGCCAATGGTGTCAATACTGATACGATGAAACTTTTTGGTTTAATGTTAAGTAATGGACTTGTCGCTTTGAGTGGTGCTTTGGTCACTCAACAACAAAGTGTAGCTGATGTCAAAATGGGAACAGGTGCCATTGTCATTGGTTTGGCTTCCATTGTCATTGGTGAAGTGATTTTTGGTAAAAAAGCTGGTTTTAAATTACGTTTAACATCTATTGTTGTGGGTTCTATTATCTATCGTATGATTGTAGCAATTGTTTTACAGATGGGATTAAATACAGATGATTTAAAGCTTTTAACTGCTTTGATTGTTGCCATTGCACTGACTGTTCCTGTCATTATTGATAAAAAGAAACGTTTAACAATGTATAAAAAATTAACAGGAAAGGAATTTGAAAATCATGCTTAAATTAGAAAAAGTTTCTAAATCTTTCCATGTTGGAACTCCAAATGAAAAATGTGTCATTAACAAACTAGATTTAGAACTCAAACAGGGAGATTTTGTGACTGTGATAGGTGGCAATGGTGCCGGGAAAAGTACCCTTTTAAACCTTATTGCTGGGGTTTATCCTATTGATTGTGGAATCATGACTTTAGATGGTCAAGATATATCTTTATCGCCTGAATATCAGCGTGCCAAATTCATTGGGCGTGTTTTTCAAGATCCTATGATGGGTACGGCTTCTGATATGCAAATTATTGAAAATCTGGCGATGGCTGCACGTCGTGGTCAAAAACGTAGTTTACACTGGGGTGTAACAAAAAAAGAAAAAGAAGAATACTATGAAATTGTTAAAGCCTTAGGGTTAGGCTTAGAAGACCGTTTAACAACGAAAGTCGGCTTATTATCAGGTGGACAGCGTCAAGCCTTAACACTTTTAATGGCTACGCTCAATAAACCTAAGCTGTTATTACTGGATGAGCATACAGCAGCATTAGATCCTGCTACCAGTACAAAAGTTTTAACTCTGACAAAACAGATCGTGACTGAGCAACATTTAACTGCCATGATGGTTACACATAATATGAAAGATGCCATAGATATTGGAAATCGTCTCATTATGATGTATGATGGTCGTATTATTTATGATGTTCAAGGTGAAGAGAAAAAACAATTAACTGTGAATGATTTACTTAAGAAATTTGAAGAAGCCATTGGTGAAGAATTTGTCAATGATAGAATGTTATTAGGCTAGTTATCTAGCCTTTTTTTAATGACAAATAAACGTTCTTTTTCAACAACACAATAAAAAACCTCATGATAATCATGAATTCCAGCTTCTTTTAACTTTTTAATCAACCAATTTTCATCACGATTCATTAACTGCAAGATTTCATAATTAATTTGACCATCACTAATAATGGCTGCTGGTGCTTTCACTTCACTGTTTTTCGTTTCAATCACAGATAACTGACCATCTGTTTCTAACACTGCAAAGTCAACTTCTGATAAAGAGCCAATCCCCTGCTCTCTTAAATGATGACAAAGATCATCAACACTATATTTTAATGAAGCCATTTTCTTTTGATTCAGTTTTCCTTGAAAGACAATAAAGGTTGGATGTCCTTCTACCATCTTTTTAAAAAATGGACTCTTTAATGAAATCAGCGTAAATAGCTTATCCATAAAAACAATGACTAAAACTGCAAGTGCTGCCTGTAAAAAGTTAACATTTTCATTTCCAATTGAAATTGTCATCAATTCACTAATAATTAAAAATACAATTAAATCTGAAACACTGAGTTTACTCATTTCTTTTTTACCTAAAAAACGAATCATCAAGACAAGTAAAATATACGTTCCAAAACTTTCTATAAAGATTTCTATATATTTCATAAAAGAAAACTCCTTTGCATACAGTATATTAGGAGGAAACTATGAAACAAACACTACGTACTTATATTTATACATGTTTAATTTTTCTTATTCCTTTTATACTTATCTCTCTTATTCTTTCCGTTTTATCTTATTTCATGCAAATCAATCATTTATTTATTCAAATCATTCTGCAAGTATTCGCTTATATGACACTTATTGTAGCAGCACTATATTTGACATCACATTTACCTGATCATCGCATGAAACACTGTTTATTCTTTTCTCTCTTGTATTTTTTAATAAGCTTATGCCTTCATCTTGATGATATTCAATATGTTCATTTGATTTTCAAGTCATGCATATTTTTATTGATTGGCTTTTTTAAAGAAATCAAAACACGTACGATTGCATAAAAAAAGGAACTTATCTGAAATGAATCCAAATTCAATCATAAAGATTCACTTCAGGACAGTTCCTTTTTAAAATAATAATAAGCATGAAAAGAATACTGCTACTACTATTAATATGACATAAGGTATACGTACTAAACAAGCCAACGCTGTATTTTTCTTTAAATCATTAACCATAGAATCTTCTAATACTCCTACAAACAATGTTGCTGCAGCAATATTAAAGAAATTTAATGGTCCCAAATAAAGTTCCAGTGTACTCATAGGAAGAATAAAAGCATAGATGCCGTTGACAACAACAACAATGATTAAAAAGACAACCCACAATGTTAACACTGTTCGATTAAATTGACGACTTTCTTGCATATGATCACCACCTACTTCTTTGCCATAATTATTATATACTATTTTCATAAAAATAACAAACATACAAACGTTTCACTATAAAATTATTGGATTTTTTATTAAATTCCCCTATAATATAAGAAAGAAATATGAAAAATTGAAAGTGAGGGGTTGTCAATGATACATATTGTCTTATGCTGTGCAGCTGCCATGTCAACAAGCTTATTGGTAGAAAAAATGAAAAGAGAAGCGGATTACCAAGGAATTCGTGTTGATATAAGAGCTGTTGGAGTTCATGATGTTCATCAGGCTACAGATGCCAATATCATTTTATTAGCTCCACAAGTGAAATATATTAAAAAACAATTACAAAAAGCTTTACCAGATATACCAGTTATGGATATTTCTATGCGTGATTATGGAACAATGAATGGTAAAAACGTATTCCAAAATGCTATGGAAATGATTGAACAAAATAAATCGGACGAGATGGGATAACCATCTTTTTTTATTGAGATAAAAAAAGATGATGTCAGTACATCATCTAAGCCATATATTCAATCTTTAAAATTTTGACTTCATATGGTTCAGCCACCCCGACTGAAACAATTTCATTGATACCATGATCAAGAATAGCTTTTGCTAGAGGTGATTCATTTGAAATTTTACCATTTAATGGATCTGTTTCAAATGTCCCAACAATTGTAAAAGTTTCTTCTTGAGCATCTGCTTCAGATAAATCTAAAATTGTAACAGTAGCACCAGGTTTCGCAACTGTGCTATCTAATTGTGATTCATCAATAATTTGCACATGTAGTAACATTTGATCAATTTCTTTGATTCTCGCTTCAATATGTGCCTGTTTATCTCTAGCCGCATCATAATCAGCATTTTCTGACAAGTCACCTTGAGAACGTGCTAATTGCAACTCTTCAATAACTTTTGGTCTTTCAACATTAATTAATTGTTCTTTTTCCTGTTTTAATTTTTCAACCCCACTTTGGGTTAATAAAACTGCATCATGATCCATATCTATTCACCTCGCAGACTATACTATAACATAAATACCTTGAAAATACTAGCATTTCTCATGTAAATTTTCATTATTCATCGACAATACTTTTAATCTTTGTCATCAATAAATCAACAGCAACATGATTACTTCCACCCTCTGGAATGATAATATGTGCATATTTTTTAGATGGCTCTATAAACTGTTCATGCATTGGTCTAACAGTCTTTAAATACTGTTGACATACTGAGTCCAAACTTCTTCCTCTTTCTTCAATATCACGTCTTAAACGTCGAATAAAGCGAATATCACTATCAGTATCTACATAAACCAAAATATCACAAAGTTCCCTTACAGTCGGTTCAGCCAAAACAAAGATTCCTTCCAAAATAATAACATCGCGACCTTCAATCACTTCTGTGACTTGACTACGTGTATGTAAAGTATAATCATATGTTGGTTTTTCTATACGTTCTTTATTCTTCAACTTCTTTAAATGCATGACTAATAAATCTGTATCAAAAGCCAGTGGATGATCATAATTTGTTTTTACACGTTGTTCAAAAGTGAGATGACTCTGATCTTTATAATAGTCATCTTGTCTGATAATTTTGACTTTGTGATGTCCTTTAAAATAATCATAAAGCTGCTTTGCGATAGACGTCTTCCCCGATGCACTTCCTCCTGCTATTCCAATAATAACGGCTTGCTCTCTCATACATTTCTCACCTTTCTTCCCATATCATTGCTTAAAACCTGATAAGGTATTTCTACATAAAGAATTTCCATTGGATGATTAGCTACATCAATCTCTTCCATATCTTCATTATAAAGTTTTTTGACAATAAAGCAAAGATTATCATGATGAGGTGAGAAAACTTCAATCTGATCACCGAGTTTAAAATAGTTTCTCTGTTCAATCTTAGCCAGCTTTGTTTCTTTATCATAATCTACAATACGCATAACAAATTCCTGTGTTGGATGTTCATCACGCATATTAAACAACTGTTCATTGACAGTAGGATGTTCATAATAAAAACCATGACAGAAAGCACGATTGGCTGCTTTCAACAATTCTTTTTCAAAATAATCACTTTGTTGGAAATGATCAGGATCTTCACAATAGGTATCTATTAATTTACGGTAAGTCGATACGACTGTCGCAATATAATGAACTGATTTCATTCTTCCTTCAATCTTAAATGAATCTACTCCCAGCTCAATAAGCTCTCCAATATGTGCTACAAGTGACATATCTTTGCTGGACATACTAAATGGCATATCATTTTCCTGATTAACCAATTCACCATCCTGATACAAGTCATAATACCAGCGACAAGACTGTGAACAACCGCCACGATTGGCATCACGTCGACTTAAATAATTAGAAAGCATACATCTTCCTGAATAATGGATACACATGGCTCCATGAATAAAATATTCTATATCCACATCAACTTTATCCATAATACGTTTTAAATCATCATACGTCACTTCACGCCCTAAGACAACACGATCCATTCCCATATTCTGATAAAAAGAAATCGCCTGACTATTTAAAGTCGAAAGCTGTGTAGACACATGAACTTCCAAACCAAGTTTCATATCTTTAGCTATTTTCATGATATATGGGTCTGCCACAATAATAGCTGTTACCCCTATCTCATCTAATTTTTTTAAATAATCTTTTAATCCCTCTAAATTATCCTGATGTAAAATAATATTACAAGTGACATGAATATGCGCTCCATACTTTTTCGCAAATTCTACACCTTCTTGAATATCTTCTAACGAAAAGTTTGAAGCCTGAGAACGTAACGAAAATTCTTTTCCACCTACAAATACAGCATCAGCCCCATACATAATAGCCACCTTTAATTTTTCTAAGTTTCCTGCTGGCGCAAGCAACTCTGGCTTTTTTATAATTTTTCTTTTTCCATTAATGATTTGACTGATTTTTCTCATGATCCATCTTCCTTACATCTTCTAATTTATAAACTGTCTGGTCAAATAAAAAGCCACGATCAATAGGTGTTTTTAACTGATAAAGAAGTTGCATATAAGCTTTGACATCTCTATCATAAGTCTGTTTTTCAAAGCTCTTTAAAGCATCACTATATAACGAAGCAACTTCAATAGCCTCTTCATCACTCATCATCAGAGTTTCAATGTATAAATATTCAAAACTTTGAATTTGATTCAATAAATCTAACATATATAATCTTGTCTTTGAAAAAATATGTGTTCCTCTTTCATTTTCATAAATATGAAAAACATAATCTGAATTTCGTGGTTGAATAGTTAAACGTGTCTGACTCTTATGATCAAAAGCCAATCCTGATGCTTCCTGATAATTTGTCAATAAAGCACGTTTACTCGCTGCAATATATTCTACACCATGAACTTGTAGCATCAATGGCATATGAACTTGCTGATGAATTGATAACTGCTCTTCTAATGGAATGACACGTGCCAGTTGAGCACTTGTCACACCTTGTTGCTTTAAGACATTTAATGTCATAGCATTGGTATTTAATGTTTCTGGTGCATACATCATATCAAAGTGATACCCCTTATTTTTCACAATCTGTAAAACACCAAAATCTTGGAATAAAATGCCATGTATTACCATCTTTGATAAAGCATCTATATAAGCTTCAACTGCTTCAATTTCATGTTCATCATATAAAGCATTCACTGCCACATAAAATGAGCACTGTGGGTATTGTTTCACCATTTGAGATATATCATCTAATGAAAAATATGAGGGAGCATAGAAAGAATATTGGCCACCTAATATAAAACAATCAATACCCATAGATACATAGTCATAAAGTCTTTCTTTACGATTGAGTGATATTATTAATTTCATTGTTCATCCTTTCTTCGAATTACACAGATTCCATCACCAACTGCATAATATTCAACATCATATGCATCATGTTGAAAAATCCAGTCCTTGAATCTTTTGATTTTTTTAACTAACTGTCGTGTATTACGATTTTTAATATGATCAATATCAAAAATCATACCATGAAAATCTAAATTATCAACAATAATGATTCCATTTTTTTTCACAAAAGGAACATATTTTTCAAAAAACTTCTGATACTGAGCCTTAGCAGCATCGATAAACAAACAATCATAAGGAGCAAATTGAAGTTTATCTGTTTGAAAAGTTAAAGCATCATCATGATGAATTGTAATTCTTTTTTCTAATCCATGTTCATGAATATGCCTTACAGCTTCTAAATAACGCTGTTCATCAAGTTCAATGGTTTCTACACATAAATGTTCAACATGTGTTGTCATCATCATCGCTGAATAACCAATAGCAGAACCTATTTCCAGACATGATGTTGCTTTTCTTTCTTGAAGTTGTTCAATCAAAAAGAGGATTCCCTCTTTTTGCATAACTGGTATATTTCTTTTTAATGCATCCTGTTCTAATTCTTCTAATGTCATCATATTAATACCATTTATTCTCCTCTACTATTTTCTGGTGTTCCTTATAAGTACGACTATAAATCACTGTACCATCTTCTTTTGCAAAGAAGTAATAGTAATCATGATGTTCATATTGAATACATGCTTCTATTGTGACTTTAGAGATTGTACTAATAGGTCCTACTGGTAATCCAGTATATTTATATGTATTATATCGAGAGTCAATTTGTGTATGTGAAACACTCACATCAACACCGGTTCTTTGCCATGCATAATTCACTGTAATGTCACTTTGTAATAACATATCTTTATTTAAACGATTGATAAAAACACCTGCAATTTTAGGACGATCTTCATCAAATAATGATTCTCTTTCTACAATAGAAGCAAATGTTAAAAACTGATGTGGTGTCCAACCTAATTTTTCAATATCATCCTTATATTCAGATAAACGCTCATCCATCATATCTAATGCGAGTTTTGTCATACTTTTTAAATCAGGTTCCTGTTCTGTAATATAATAAGTTTCAGGATAGAGATAACCTTCCAATGGATATAAAATATCTTTATCTAAAATACTTTCATCTAAAAACCAGTATTCTTCAGTTAATGACTGTAAATATTCCTGATCATCCCACTGCTTAATCACTTCATCAGCAGATATATTTAAAATTTCAGCAAAACTTTCAGCAACTTCTGGAATCGTTGTTCCTTCCTTAATTGTCAATTTAGACGACAATATATACTTAAAGTCTGGATTTTCAATAATAGAGAAAATCTCAGATAATGACATATTTTTATTGAGTACATATGTATTGGCCTGTAAACGATCATAGTGATTTAATTTGAGAAAAATCTGACCACATAATTTATTGTTCACAAGTCCAGCATCTTCTAAAGTATTAAGCATCTGTGAAGCTGTTGAACCTTGTTCAATGGTTACAATCACTTCTTCATCTTTTGATGAAGATGCAGAAATACCCCAATTATAGAAAACAATTATACCAATCATACAAGCAATAATGATGCCACCAACAATATAAATGATTTTTTTATTCTTCATAAAATATCCTCCATCATTTATTTATTATAGGTTATTTGACAGGATTTATCAACTTTCCTTCTTTTTTTATCATCATAGATAAAAAAAGAGCATAAAATGCTCTTATACACCTCTTCCTTCAATTAAGCAAACAGGCTCACTCACCATATAACTAAAATGTGTTTCAAAAAGAACACCTTTTGATTCACCACGTCTGACTTCAAACGATTCAATTGAACCACCTTTTTGAGAAGCCACAACAATATATTTATCAATCACAAGAATCATACTTACAGGTTTTTCATCTGTATCAGTGTTATCTACAGCTGTCAACATTCCTGTATCCAGATCCACTTCAAAAGTTGTCACAGAGTCATGTCCACAGTTTGATACAAATAAGTAATCACCTTTTTCATTAATGAGAATATCACCAGCAGTATTTTGACCAATATATTCATCTGTTGGGTAAGTCTTGACTGTCTGAACAAAAGTAAATACTCCATCTTCATAACGATAAACATGAATTTCACTTGTTAATTCACTTAGAACATATGCAAATTGTCCATCTGGTGAAAAAATAATTTTCTTTGGTCCTGAACCAGGTTTCACTTTAAATGTTAATTCATCATTACGCTGAAGTCTTCCTTTTTCACCAATATCATAAAGAACAATTTCATCTGTTCCTAAATCACAAACAACTATCCATTTTTGATCAGGTGTAGCATCAATAAAACAAGGATGGGCTTCATTTTGACGTTTCTCATCTACGCTACTTCCCTGATGTTTAATTGTTTGTACAACTTTGACAATTTTTTGTTTCAATATTGGAATCACAACAACTTCACTGTTATAGTAATCCACAGCATAGGCATATGTACGATCTTCATTAACATAACTGTCTACATATGTCTTTCCATGATCTGTTGATTTACCAGCTAAACCAAATTGTAGATCCATTGAAGCATATTGCCATAAACCACCATCAGTTGGTCTCCCTGTATTATTTTTATAACATACATAGATAAAACGTTCACGTTTAGAAATGGCTATTGGATTCGCTAATGATTTATAAAATTTCTTTTTTAAAATCTCACCATTATCAATATCTATATGAAAAACATAAATTCCTCTAGTTAAATCATTACCATAACTTCCTACAAAAATTGGCTTTACTTTTCGTTTCTTAAAAAACAATCCCATTTTTATCCTCCTTAATAAAGAAAGGTAACTTTCGTTACCTCCTGATACTAATCCATGTCTTGAGAGTTCTCATCTTCTTCATCTTCAACCATAAAACTATTGAAGACTTCTTCAATCATATCCCATTCATCAGGTGTTTCAATTGGATATAAATTCCCTTCATCATCATAAATAGATGAATAGACTTGAGCATCCTCATCATTTGCATCATAGTATAAAACATATTTTTTCCCTGTATCTTCACTATCAAAAGTAAAGAGTACATCAAATTCTAATTCATTACCGTCATCATCAATGACTTGTATTTTATTAACGTCCATGACTATCTCCTTTGACCATCTAAGTATCCTTGTAAAATTTGTACAGCTGCCATTTTATCAATAACTTTTTTTCTTTTTTTGCGTGAAACATCAGCAAAAATCAATTGATTCTGTGCCATAACAGTTGTTAATCTTTCATCAACCAAAACAACCTCGACATCCATCATCTTTTCCAGCCTCTGTTTAAAAGCCATTGAAATTTGTGCTCTTTCCCCTAAATCCCCATTCATATGTTTGGGTAAACCAAGCACAATTGTATGAATATGATGTTCTTCAACAATCTGTTGAATATGTTTGGCAGCATCCTTATAGTTATTTTCTTCAAAACGATAGGTTTCTACACCATGGGCAAGCATACCAAGAGCATCACTCATCGCAATGCCGCAAGTTCTCGAACCTAAATCTAATCCTAATATTTTTTCCACTATTTAGACTCCAAATAAAATTTAACAAGTTCTTCAATAATTTCATCACGATCAATCTGTTGAATAATTGAACGAGCCCCTTTATGACTTGAAATATATGCAGGATCATTAGAAATCAAGTATCCTGCAATTTGATGAACTGCATTATATCCTCTTTCATCTAAAGCATTAGCAACTGTCATTAAATGAGAATGGATAACTTCTCTTTTAATTTCTTCAGAATTAAATAGACGTGTTTGAGTAAAATCTTTTCCCATTTATACGACCTCCCATCTATATAATCTATATTACACTAAATCATTGCAAATTGCTAGTAAAACTTAGAATTGCGCTTTGATTTGTGAGATAGCTTCATCCATATGTGAGCAATCAGCACATCCTCCTTGAGCAAAGTCTGGTTTTCCACCACCACGACCAGCAGTCACCTGATTGATTGTCTTGATCATCTCTCCTGCTTTATATCCAGCTTGAACCATAGATTTTGTTAATCCTACAAAATAAGATATCTTACCTTCATATTCATTGACCATAATCACAAAACCATGCTGTAACTGATCACGAAGGTCAAAAGCCATTTGTTTAGCTAAAGCAACTTCTTTAGATTCTTGAACATATAAGAATTGTACACCGTTTAAATCAACAATATTTTTAGATTGTTCCTTTGCAGATAAAGCATTGATCTGATCTAAATATTGATCTCTTTCTTTTTTGATTTCATTAGTTTCTTCAATGAAATGTGTAACTTTTTCAATTGTTTCATTCTTATTTTTAATCTTTAATAAGTCTTGAACTTGATTTAAAAGTGTTTCACTATTTTTAAATGCCTGATAAGCCTGTAATGATGTAACAGCTTCAATACGTCTTACACCAGAACCTACACTTTCTTCACTGACAATTTTAAAGATTCCAATTTCAATACTATTAGAAACATGACATCCACCACATAATTCCTTAGAATAATCACCAACGCTGACAACACGCACTTCATCACCATATTTTTCATCAAATAAAGCCATAGCGCCTGATTGCATTGCATCATCTTTACTCATTAACTGAATATCAACATTCAATCCATTGAAGATTTGTTCGTTAACCTGATCTTCAACTTGTTGTAATTGTTCTAAAGTCATTTTTTGAGGATGAGTAAAGTCAAAACGTAATCTTTGATCATCTACATATGATCCAGCCTGTGAAACATGTTCTCCTAATACATTCTTTAAAGCTTTTTGTAAAAGATGTGTTGCTGTATGATTATGAGTAATAAATGCACGTTTTCTTGTATCAACATAAAGAGTTAATACATCTCCCACACGAATTTCACCTTTTTTAACGTTAACTATGTGTAAATGTTGTTGATGAGGTGCTTTATGAACATCTTTAACTTCAATTTCTGTAGAATCATTAGACATCATTCCTGTATCAGCACATTGTCCACCCATTTCAGCATAGAAAGTTGTCTGATCTAAAATGATTTCGCCTTGGCTATCAATCACATCACATTTCACACCCTCTTGGAATGTCGCAATGACTTTCGCCTGAATTGGTGTTGGATTATAAATGAATGTAGATGGGGCATCAAACGCCATTAAATCAGGTTTTTGTGATGACATAGATTCTAAATCACCACGAGCATTACGTGCACGTTCCTGTTGTGCTTTCATTTCTGCTTTGAAACCTTCTTCATCCACTTCAAAACCAGACTCTTCAGCAATTTCCACAGTTAATTCTAATGGGAAACCATATGTATCATATAATTTAAAAGCATCTTGACCATTTAATAAATGATTTTGGCTTTTTTGTAACATCTGATTTAATAGTTTTTCTCCATTAGATAATGTCTTATGAAAAGCTTCTTCTTCTTTTTTAACTAAACCACTCACATATTCTACTTTAGCAGGTAGATAATCATAGAAATCTTTCATGATATCCGCAACCACACCAACAAGTTCATACATAAATGAATGATCAATACCAATCTTTTTACCATAACGTACTGCACGTCTTAAAATTCTTCTTAACACATAACCACGTCCAGCATTATCAAATAATGCACCATCGCTTAATGCAAAAGTCACAGTACGAATATGATCGGCAATCACACGATAAGCCATTTTATTTTCTTGATATGGAACCTTTGCAAGCTTTTCAGTCGCATGGATAATTGGTAAGAATAAATCAGTATCAAAGTTTGTTTCTCCCTCTTGAATAATGCTGACTAATCTTTCTAATCCCATTCCTGTATCAATATTTTTTTGTGGTAATTCTTTATATTCTTTACGATCAATAGCTGGATTGCAGTCATATTGTGAAAAGACAACATTCCATACTTCAATGTAACGATCATTTTCCATTTCATCAAAGAATAATTTTTCTCCTAATCCTTCTGGATCATATTTTTCTCCACGATCATAGAAAATTTCTGAATCTGGTCCTCCTGGACCTTCACCAATTTCCCAGAAATTATCATCTGTTTTTAAAATATGACTTGGATCAACATGACAAACTTCTGTCCAGATACGATAAGCTTCTTCATCATCAGTATAAACGCTGATATAAAGTTTATCCTTATCAAAACCAATCCATTCAGGACTTGTTAAAAACTCCCATGCAAAAGGAATAGCTTCTGCCTTAAAGTAATCTCCAATTGAGAAGTTTCCTAACATTTCAAAGAAAGTATGGTGTCTTGCTGTTTTCCCAACATTTTCAATATCATTTGTACGAATTGATTTTTGTGCATTCGCAATACGATTACATGCTGGCTTTTCAGTTCCATCAAAATATTTTTTTAATGCTGCAACCCCTGCATTGATCCATAATAATGTTGGATCATTATGTGGGATTAATGATGCTCCTGGTTCAATCATATGTCCTTTTGATTTGAAAAAATCCAAAAACATTTGTCTAACCTGATTACCTGTTAATTGTTTCATGATTTTCCTCCTTTTAATAAAAAAAGTCATTCCTGAAAAGGAACGACTATCATCGCGGTACCATCCTCATTCATAATGAATACTCATTATGCTCTTTGATCGTTAACGCCGATTTACGTTGATGTTTGCATCACTCTTAGAAGGTAGCTTTCTTTACAAGTATCCAGGAATTTTCACCAGCCATTCCCTCTCTTCAAGATCACTTATAAATACTTTTCTTCTTCAACGATTTGACTTTGATATTATATCCAATTTATTATCAAAAATCAATACTTCTTCTGATATTCAATATCAACAATACCATTATAAACATAAGTTTTTATCAAAGATAATCTTTTTTCCTGATCAAAATCTTCAAATAAGCGTGTTCCTTTTCCA
Source organism: Massilimicrobiota sp. An105 (assembly GCF_002161155.1). Lineage (NCBI taxonomy): Bacteria > Bacillati > Bacillota > Erysipelotrichia > Erysipelotrichales > Erysipelotrichaceae > Massiliimicrobium > Massilimicrobiota sp. An105. The sequence continues at coordinate 8,474 of NZ_NFLY01000028.1, read as the reverse complement.
ATTCATGTTGGAATCATAGAAATATGATATTCATCAATCATATTAGCCTGAATTAAAGGTGTAATCAATTGTTGACCACCACAAATCCAAATATCTTTTCCAGATTCCTGTTTTATTTTTTGAACTAATGAACAAATATCTTCAGATGTGAAAATGACATGATCTGATGATAACTGAGTCAAAGATGATAAAACATAAATCTTTAATCCTTGACGAATCCAATATTGGTTGATTTTCTCTTCTATCATACGAAAAGCTGTTTCACTCATAATGACACTATCAACATGTTTTAATAAATGATGATAACTTTCTGTTTTTTCATCTGTAGGATTGTCACCATGTAACCAATCTATACGTCCATGTTGATCGGTGATATATCCATCTAAACTCATTGCAATATACAAAATGACTTTTCTCACTATCATCCCTACTTTCTTTTTATTTTTTATGGTGATATGGGTAAATCCATTGAATAGTCTGAATCAGATAAGGTTCACATAGCAAGACAATGAATGTTGTCATCATATTATAAAATGTATGCATATTGGCTATTTGATGGAGGGGTGATAATGGTGTCCATCCTGCAATCCAATCAACGAGAGGAATCATCTGTGAGATAATTAAAAAACTGATAGCTCCTACAACATTAAAAAGAAAATGAAACAATGCTAGACGTTTTCCATTGCGTGATCCTTTTAAAGAAGCAAGAAAACCTGTTATACACGTTCCTAAATCAAAACCTAGAATCAGATAAACAGCCTGATGAAAAGAAATCAACTGTTTAGAAGCGAGAATTTGTAAAATACCAATAGATGCTGATGAACTTTGAATTAAAGCTGTAAACAACATACCGATACAAACACCCCATATTGGATTTTGAATATGCATTAAAACATTCACAAATGTGGATGAGTGTTGTAGGGGTAACATGGATTGAGCCATCATTTCAAGTCCCATAAATAATAGTCCTAAAGCCATCATCACTTGTCCACATAAATGCTTAATGCCATGACTTATCAGATATAAACATACGCCTACAAAGGCTAACAATGGCGCAAACATGCCAATATCTAAAGCAATCATCTGTCCTGTTATAGTTGTCCCAATATTAGCTCCCATCATAACCCAGATAGCTCTTTTCAATGACATAATATGAGCATTTAAAAATCCAATGAGAATAACACTCATAGCAGATGAACTTTGAATCAGGCATGTCAACAAAGTCCCTACACCAATAGCTTTCCACTTATGATTGGTCAGTTTTAATAAAAAGATTTCTAATCTTTCTCCCAGTCCTTCTGTTAATCCTTCTGATAACAGTTCCATGCCAAACAGAAATAATGCCAATCCTCCTAACAGTCCTAAATAATGAGAAATCGTCATGGCTTCACACCCCTTTATTATCATATATGATAACAAAGAAAAAATTTGTAAAATCTTTATCGGTTTTCATGCTGCATAATTCTCTTAATATCATCACCAATACGTAAATTCTTGAAAAGTTCTCCAATAAAAACGACATAAGACAATAATAGTGGCGAAAAAATCATACCAATCAGACCAAAAAAATCTCCAAAGAAAGTCAATGCTATTAAAAGAAGAATAGGATGTAAATGAATGCCTTTAGAAAATAAATAAGGTTGTAAATAAGAAGATTCTAAATATTGCAAAACCATAATCACAATAAGAGATGCATAACCAAGATGCTGGTCAATAAAGAATTCATAAATAACAACTGGTATGCCACCAATATAAGGTCCTACATAAGGAATGAGATTTGTAAGTGATAAAAATAATGCAATCCAAACTGCAAAATTCTGATTTATAAAAAAGAAAGGAATAAAGCACATCAAAAAGAAGAAGAAAAAATCTAAAATCATTGATTTCATAAACTGATATGTTGTGAGTTTTAATTTTTTTAATGTCTGCATACAGATACCTTGTTTTTCAAAAGGAAGATAGACAATGGCTTTTTCAATTAAATGAAGATTATCATAAGATAAATAAAATGAAATGCCTAATGCTATAAAAATATTTCCAACCCAGTAAATGACTGTCTGTGTCCAACCATTAAACATATCTATAAAATAATCAATGACCTGATATTCTTCTAAAAAACGAATAAAAGTAGAAAAAATAGGATTAACCATAATCTGACTATCACAGATACGATGATAAAAAATAAGACACTGATCTAATAAATAAGGGATTAAAAAATAACAGCTTAAAATAAAAAACAATGAAAAAGATAAATATAAGTGTGTTACAACAACTTTTCTAGAAAGGCGATCACTGGTAAAATAATCAATCAGGGGATCAATAAGAAAATGAAAAAACAATGCAATAATAACAGGAAAAATCAATTGAAAAATATAAATCAATAATGATCCTATACGAAATAAAGTATAAACATAATAAAGTAAAATAGCACAAATACAAAAAATGATGAGAGAACGTGCGATATTGTTTCTTTTCATTTCAACCTCCACGACAAGAAAAGGACTACAATGAGTCCTTTTGTACTTCTTAAAGTTGTTCCTTAATCGCTTTTTTGGCTTTATGAACAGTATGTTCGATGTTATCGGCACATGGCATATCACTCATCATAATCATTGCCGCAGCAACAATTCCTGCCGAGAAAAAAGCAACAGCTAATTTTGACATGATTATTCACTCCTTTAAAAGTACAATCTTAGTATGTCCTGATTATTCAAAATCATACAAAGAAATTTCAGGAGTTTCGTTCATTCTTGAAATCAATGTCGTTTTCCTTCGATCATCTTGTTCTCGACTAATTCCATATTGAAAAGCCTGATGATTTCCTAAAAACCATAAAGATTGTTTTGCTCGTGTTAATCCTGTATAAATCAGATTCTTTTTCAACATAATATAATAGTCTTTTAAAACAGGCATAATGACAATTTTAAATTCATTTCCCTGTGATTTATGTACACTCATGCAATAAGCATGTGTCAATGTATAAAATTCCTGTGGCGTATATTCAACAATAGTTCCATCAAAATCAACAATCATCATATCTGATAAATATTCAAAATTATCTTTATAACAGATTTCTACCAATGTTCCTATATCGCCATTAAAAACATTATCTTCAATACGATTTTTTAACTGTAAAATCTTATCGCCTTCTCTAAATAAACGTTTACCCACACGCAGTTCATTTTTAAATCCATCTTGAGGATTAAATAATTCCTGTAGACAATCATTTAAAGCATCAATACCAGCAACACCATTATACATTGGTGCTAAAACTTGTATATCATGCACATCATAGCCATCTTCTAATGCTTTTGTGACTAATACACGTACATACTTGACAACATCATAGGCGGCACATGTTTGAAAATGAATATCCTGATACTTTGAAAATAAAGTTTCATCATATTGATTATTGCGAATACTATGGGCTAATTGAACAATACCACTTTCTTTGGATTGACGATATATATGATGTAAAGCAATGGTTGGGATACGCTGACAACTGATGAGATCATTTAAAACACGACCAGGTGCCACAGATGGCAATTGCTGATCATCTCCAATCAAAAGAATTTGACTGACTTTTTGACAAGCTAACAAAAGATGTGAAAACAATAAAGAATCGACCATTGAAAACTCATCAATGATCAATAAATCCACATCTAATGGATTTTTCTCATTAATCGCAAAAGTATTTGTATGTAAATCCCATTTCAATAAACGATGAATGGTACAAGCTTCCACTCCTGTCACTTCAGTCAAACGTTTAGCTGCTCTACCAGTTGGTGCAACAACAGCTAATTTTTGATCAGGATTTAAACGCTGATAGATTTTAATCATAGCATTGACAATCGTTGTTTTTCCAGTTCCTGGCCCACCTGTAATAATCATGGCTGACTGTTTTAAAAAGAGTGTCATCGCTTCTTTTTGAAAATGATCATATTGAATAGATAACTCTGTTTCTAAATCTGCAATAATGGTATCAATTTCCTGCTGATCATATTCATACAAAGGCGCATGAAGCCATTTTTGAAAGATTTTTGATATTTGTATTTCACTTTGATATAAATCATAAGGATAATAACGATCATCTTCCTGAATAATTTTACGTTGTTCAAGAACATCCTGCAAAGCTGTTTCAAAACTTTCATCATAAATTTGAGGAATATAGCGATGAAATCTTTTCACGATAGCCTCAAAGTTATGATATGTACTTCCATCTTGAAAACAGGCTTCTTTTAACGCATAAACAATAGCTGCCTGAATACGATGATGATCATGTTGATCAACACCTATTTTCAATGCCAGATCATCTGCTGTTTTAAAACCAATTCCATCAATATCATCAATTAACTGATAAGGATTATTCTGTAAGATATCCAATGTTTTTTCCTGATAGACAGCTTGAATTAAAGCCAGATGACGTGTTGAAATACCATGCCCCATGAAAAACATCAAAACTTCCTGATCGAAATCCTGGGAATTTAACACACTCGCAATCGTTTCACGTTTGGTTTCATTCATACCACGAACATGATCTAAAACATGCTTATCTTCTTTAATCTTACTTAATGCATCTTGACCTAAAGCTTCCACAATAGCACTGGCCTGTTTTTCACCAATCCCTTTAAATAAAGAACTAGATAAATAGCGAATGATTTCACTTTCCTCATTCGCTAAAACAATCTCATAAGATTGAATCTGAAATTGTTTCCCATATTTAGGATGAATCACATAATTACCCTGAAAATGATATTTATCCTGTAGATTTACATAACTCATATAACCCGTTGCTAGAATTGGTTTATCTTCCTGTTCACTATCAATCAGACAGACAATAAACTTTGTATCCTCACTATAAAACCTAATACGTTTAATAATTCCCGTGTATTCTAACATTATAAGTATGTAATCTCCTTATCATCTTTATACACTTTATCAATCGTTCCTCCACCAAGACAGACATCACCCTGATAAAAGACTGCTTCCTGACCAGGCGTTACAGCTTTGACAGGTTGTTTGAATGTCACATAAAGTGTTGTTTCATCAACAAAACGAATCGAAACTTCATTATCTTTTTGACGATATCTAAATTTGGCTGTGCAATCATATTCTCCCGATGGTTTTTGACTACCAATCCAATTGACATCCGTAATTAAAGCACCTTCGCTCATTAACCATTGATTCTGATCACCTTGGCACACATATAAAATATTATCATCATACTTTTTACCCGCAACAAACCAGGCATCACCTGGACCACCAATACCTAAACCTTTACGTTGTCCAATTGTATAATACATAATGCCTTGATGTTCACCGACAACTTGACCAGTTTCAATATCTACCATCTTTCCAGCTTTGGCTGGAATATAATTTTTCAAGAACTCTCTAAAATCTCTTTCTCCAATAAAACAGATTCCTGTACTGTCTTTTTTATGAGCCACTGGCAAGTTTAAATCTTCTGCCAATTGTCTGACTTCTGGTTTGGTCATATTTCCAATTGGAAATAATGAAGACTGTAGTTGAGATTGATTTAACTGACATAAAAAATATGTCTGATCTTTATTAGAATCAATGCCTCTTAACATGATAGAATCTTGTCCATCATGATGTTCCACACGTGCATAATGTCCTGTCGCAATATAATCGGCCTCAATAGATTTGGCATAATCTAAAAAAGCTTTAAATTTAATATGTTTATTGCATAAAATATCAGGATTAGGCGTTCTCCCTTTAGCATATTCTTCTAAAAAATATGTAAAAACATGATCCCAATATTCCTTAATAAAATCAACACGTCTTAATTCTATTCCTAAATGCTCAGCGACTTTTTTTGCATCATTATAATCTTTTTCCTGTGGACAGATATCATCGTCATTTGTCGGATTTCCTAAAATATCATTATTTAATGATGAATCCCAGTTACGCATAAAAACGCCAATAACTTCATAACCTTGTTGCTTTAAAACATAAGCTGCAACTGCACTATCTACACCACCACTTAAACCTAATACAACTCTTTGTTTCATAGACGCCTCCTTCTTGCATATTCTATCATTTTCTTCAACAATTATAAAGTAAAAATAATGGAATACTCATATAAAAATAAAACTGATAAAGAGCATCTCACTCTATATCAGTTGTCATATTACCATTATTTTAATTTTGACATTGGAAGCATGGCTGCACCAATAGCACCACAATCTTCTAATTCTCTTTCTAAAATAGGGATATGTCCTCTCATACCAATATGAATTTTCGCATTGAATTGTTCAACAAGTTGATCATAGAAGTATTTTTTAGATTTCATAACCCCTCCACCTAATACAAAACAATGTGGATCAACAGTATGAGCAATATCTGCTAACATAGTAGCAAGTTCACTGACACATTCATCAACGATACCTTTTGCTTTGATATCACCTTCATCAGCTAATCTGAAAACATCTCCAGCATGATTGACACGATCTTCACCTAAGATTTCTTTTCCTTTACGTGTAATAGCTGTACCACTAGCTTCACCTTCTACAGCTCCAGGGTTTAAACCACCGAATTTATATCCGTTGTTTTTCACAATAATATTTCCAACTTCTCCAGCATGTCCTCTTCCACCAGAAACAAGTTGACCATTCACAACAAAAGCTCCACCAATTCCAGTTGAAATTGTCACATAATAACATGTTGGTTTTCCTTTACCAGCACCTAATAAAGCTTCTGCTAATCCAGCAACATTAGCATCATTATCAATAAATACAGGTAAGTTAAAACGACTTGAAAGCTTTTCACAAATAGGATAATTTTCAAATCCAGGTAAATTTGTTGCCATAATCATGACACCACGTTCAGTATCTACAGGTCCAGGAACACCAATTCCAATCCCCTGAACATTATTGATACCACCACAAATTGAATAATCTAAACTTTCAATTTGTCTTATAATTTTTGAACAAACATAATCTGGTCCATTTTCTCTTTCTGTTGCATCTTTGACTTCACTATATGATTGTCCATTTTCATCAACCAAAAGAGTACGTACGTTTGTTCCACCTAAATCAATCCCAATATAATATTTCATCTTAGTTCTCCTTCCTTGATTTATATTTATTATACAATAAAATCAACTGTTTTCATAGATTCTTTTCATGAAACAATGCATTTTTCAAAACTTCTAAGTTTTGTGGTAATGGACATGTTATGACATGATCCTGTAAGTATTTTAAAGAACCTATCGGTTTAACAAAACAGATGGAATAGGCATGTAAAAATTGATTTTGAAAATGATAAGTCTTTTTCAAATAACGATTCAATTCAAAATCTCCATATTTACTATCTCCAATCACTGGATGTCCAACACTTGATAAATGCAGACGAATCTGATGGGTTCTTCCTGTAATGATTTTAACTTTCAATAAAGAATATTTTTGATTAGATTTAATGTTTTCAACAAGCGTATGCATCTTTAAAGCCCCTTCAGTTGAAGGTGATACCATTCTTGCAAGTGAGCGATCACTATCTTTTTTCATATATCCAATCAACTCACCACTAGGCATATAGCCTTTACAGATTGTCAGATATGTCTTGTCAATGCAATGACGTTTTTTCATCATCTCATTTAAATCCTGCAAAGCACGCATCGTTTTTCCAAAAATGACAATGCCACTGGTATTGCGGTCGAGACGATGGACTGGTCCAGGAGTAAATCCTAATGTCTGTTGAGGATCATATTCTCCTTTTTGATGTAAATAAGTTAAAACCTGATTTGATAATGTATTGACATCTTCATGAATATCTTCATGAACCAGCAAGCCAGCTGGTTTATTGACAATCAATACATTGTCATCTTCATATAAAACATCAAAAGTCATTGGTAAATCAAAGATACTTTGAGGTTTTGTGAGCTCTAAAAAGCGATCTTCATATAAAAATAATTCTACCTGATCCCCTTTTTTTAAAATATAGTTTTCTTTCACCCTGACACCATTAACTTTCACATCTTTTTTTCTTAACATTTTATAAATCAGCTGTGGCGGTGCCTGACATAATAATTTCTTTAAATATTTATCTATTCTTTGGTTTTCATAATTTTCATCTATCATTAAAGTTTTCATTTCATCACCATTTTCATTCTATCAAAATTTCTTAAAAAGGTGAAATGAAAAACTAAATTCCACTTTGTATATTTAAATTCAACTCTTCTTGTGGGAGTTGAATTTCAAATTGCAAAGTGATTTTTTGTATTATAAAAATCACCTTCAGATATTGATTTTTGACACATCAGGTCTTAAAATGAACTTGTAAGAAGCAATTTGACTTGTTTTTGAGAGTATAGTAAAGCCAGGGTCAAATTTTCTGTTTTTTTTTGCAAAGCAAAATTCCACCCCTGATGGTCTTATTTATCTGTACATTATGGGTATCCCTGTGTTTTGTTTATGCTTTATCTTTGAGATAAGAGCGACTGAGTCAGATTGATC
>NZ_NFLY01000027.1:0-36728 GCF_002161155.1 Massilimicrobiota sp. An105 | reverse complement strand
TTCACCTCGATATAAGTATAGCACTGATGAAAATATCATGTTTTATTTTAAAGGGCTTTAACACCGTTTTTATGGAGTTAAAATCAATTACCAACATTTAACTGAAGTTAAATTTTTCAGGATAAAAAAGTTAAAAAACATATCTTTCTAAAACAAATATACCACAATATTTGCTGATAGTAAATATTGTGGTATATAAAACATTGATATATAGTTTCTATATATTGAAATGATTTTATTTTTCAAAAAAGTCAATGAACAACGGTTCATTGACAATGACACATATTATAATCTTTTTTCCATATGAATGTGAGGACAAAATTCATCTAAATATTCCTCACCATATACTTGAAAACCGTTCTTTTCATAGAATCCCATAGCACTTACCTGGGCTGAAAGTTTAGCTTTTGGATAACCAAGTTCTCTGGCTTTCTTTTCTAATTCATGTAAGATATAACTTCCTAAATGTTTATGTCGTTTTTCTGGAATCACTGCGATTCTCCCAAAAACAATATCTCCCTTTTCATCAAACATACGAGCACATCCTACAGGTGTACGATAATCATAAATAACCAGATGCCAACTATGTTCATCTTGTTCATCAAATTCATTTTGAAATCCCTGTTCTTCAACAAAGACTTTTTCTCTAATCATTTTTGCTTCTTCAGGAAGCTTATTAAAAAATTGATAGTTCATCTTTAATCTCCTTTGGGAAAAATACTTTTTGATCTGATTTAAAACGTTTTGAATTTAAGATAGCTGAAACAATCTCAGATTTCATTGGTAATGGTGATAGACACCCTTCACTATCTAAAATTTCAATTTCACTTAATTCTCCACTTTCACCATAATGCAAATATGGAATTTGTTTTTGATTATCACTGACAATATAATAATCCGGATGATATCCTTTGGCTTGGGCAATTGCTTTGATAGCCATGAGGTCTTTTTGACTTTTCAATTGTTGATATTTAAATAAATGACGATTTAAAAATCTTGATGACAGATCACTTAAAATGAAATCTTTTTCACGTGTAAATTCTTTAAAATAATATAAAATAACGGCTTCATCTAAATCAACAAAATCACTGACCTGAAAACGGTGTTCCAACATGGGAATTAAATAATGTAAATGGGTCTGGAAAACGTAACCATCATAGTATAAATCTTTGACTCTTTGAAAAATGCTTTGTAGAAGATGTTCATAACTACGAGCTGTCGGATGATAATACACTTGCCAGTACATATGGTATCTTGCTAGAATATAATTTTCAATAGCTTGAACTCCAGATTCTTTATACACAATTTTCCCATCACGAATGCGCATTGTACGCAAAATACGTGACATATCAAAATGTCCATAAGTCGTTCCACTCATATAAGAATCCCTTAATAAATAATCCATACGATCAGCATCTAACTGACTGGATACCATTTGAATTAAAATGCGATTAGGATGTGTATGTTGAATAATACTTGCGACATCTTGTGGTAGTTGTGTATATAACGATACGAGAATATCGTGAACTTCACTTTCTTCTAAAATCATTCTGACTGTCATATCTTCATGATTTTCTTCAAAAACACCTTCAAAAGAATGAGAAAATGGACCATGTCCGATATCATGCAGTAATCCCGCACACATCACACAAAGCTTATCATAATCACTTAAAGCATTTGTTAAACACTCTGTTTCTAACATGCGTCTGACAACCTGATACACACCTAAAGAATGGACAAATCTTGAATGTTCTGCACTTTGAAAAACCTGATAAGTTCCTCCTAATTGTTTGATTCTTCGAAGCCTTTGCATTTCCTTAGAATTAATCAAACGCCAGATAATCAAATGATCAACATGAATATAATCATGAATGGCATCACGTATGACTCTTTTTTCATTAAGTTCAATTGATTTTAGTCTAAAATCCTCTTTAAAATTCATAGCCTCACCTTCTTATATATATTGTATCAAATTTTGATTCAAAAAGTCCATAATCTTAAATGTTGAACATTGTTTTTGTATTCTATCAGGTATATAATGAGACATATAAGGAGGAATGAAAAAATGTTAGATCAAAAAGTTGCTGATTTATTAAATGAACAAATTAATAAAGAAATGTATTCTGCCTATTTATATTTGGATTTTGCTAATTTTTATACGCATAAGGGCTTAAATGGTTATGCCAACTGGTATAATATTCAAGCTAAAGAAGAAATGGATCATGCTATGGGTATTCTTCAATATTTACAGGATAATGATTATGCTGTAACATTATCTGCTATTGATAAACCTGATAAAGAATTAAATCATCTTGATGATCCATTAAAATATGGGTTAGAACATGAACAATATGTCACAAGTTTAATTCATACAATCTATGATGCTGCATATGAAGTGAGAGATTATCGTACAATGAAATTCTTAGACTGGTATGTCTCTGAACAAGGTGAAGAAGAAAAAAATGCAACTGACTTATTAACACAATTTGAATTGTTTGGTCATGATCCTAAATCACTTTATTCATTAAATAATGAATTAACTCAAAGAACATATACACAGGCAGCAATCTTAAATGCTGACTAAAGACCTCAAAAAGGTCTTTTTTTTCATGCACAGTTTGTTTATAATGAAAACAAGGAGGAGAGTTATGTATACAAAAATTAATGAAGCTTATGAATATATCCATTCTCGCTATCATGGGAAAATTGATATTGCGATTATTTTAGGATCTGGTTTAGGTCCATTGGCTGATGAAATTGAAAATCCAATCATTATTGATTATCAGGATATTCCTCATTTTCCAGTTTCTACTATTCCTGGACATGAAGGAAAACTTTATATTGGTACCATTGCTGGAAAAACAGTCTGTGCCATGAAAGGACGCTTTCACTATTATGAAGGGCATGATATGGATGTTGTGACATTACCTATTCGTGTATTTGCGAAACTAGGCATTCCTTATTTATTTGTTACAAATGCTTGTGGTGGAATTAGAGAAGATTTAAATCCTGGACAAATCACTTTAATTTCAGATCATATTGGATTTATGGCACCTAGTCCATTACGTGGCCCTAACTTAGATGAATTTGGTCCACGCTTTAAAGATATGACAGAAGTCTATTCAAAACATTTACAGGAAATTGCAAAAAAAGCAGCCCAAAAAACAAATGTTTCTCTTAAAGAAGGTGTTTATTGTTTCTTTAAAGGTCCAATGTTTGAAACACCTGCTGAAATTCGTGCTTTAAAAGCAATTGGTGCAGACATGGTTGGAATGTCTACAGTTCCTGAAGCGATTGTCGCTAGACATTCTGGTATGACAACTTTAGGTATTTCACTTGTGACAAATAAAGCGGCTGGTTTAGGAAATAGCGAATTAAATCATCAGGAAGTCATGGAAGCTGCCAATCAGGCTGAAATCAATCTTGTGAAACTTGTCAAACAAACTATTCAAGATATGTAAAAGAAAACGATGAGAATCAAAATCTCATCGTTTTTCATTTTGACTAAAGACTGGATAAAAAGCCTGATAAGTCTTACTTAATCCGACTTTTAATGGGGTATAAGATAAACCTAATTCTTGAACAATCTTTTGTCCATTATAAGATTCCATTTCTTCTTGAAAAATAGGGTATGGCAATGGATATTGTTGTTCAATGGCTTCAACTAAAGAATGTTCTTCTATACTGACATCAGGCTGACAAGTTTTAAGAATTTCATTCATAATAGAATAAGTCACTTGTTCATCATTAATAACATTATAAATAGTATTATAAGCTTTCTTTTCAACAGCTTTTTCAATCGCACTGACAACATCTTTCACATAGACAAGCTGAAAAGTACACTGAGCATCCTTAATTGAAAATAGAGGCCATCCTTTCACTGCTCTTTCAATCAATACAGATTCTCTAGGTGCATAATTGAATGGACCATAAATATTGCCTGGTCTTAAAATGGTATAAGGAATATGATATTCTTTTGATAATGACTGTAATTCTTGTTCTAATTGAACTTTTCCTAAAATATAAGCCCCTGTTTCTCCTTCAAACTGACGTGTTTCAAGGGGATGCTGTTCATCTTTGTCAAGACCTGTTTGACGCTGATACACATCAACAGTGCTGATCAATATATAATGACGAATCTGACCAGGAAAGGACTGAATCACTGTTTGAATATCTCCTTTTTGATAAGCACACAAATCAATAACCGCATCATAATCTTCTTTTGGTAATTTTTGCCAGGCATCCAAATCATGACGATCCAAAATATATTCCAAGACACCATAATCTTTCATAGAATAATGTCCTCTATTAACCAATGTCATATCCCATTGCTTTGATAAAGACATGGTTAAAACACGTCCTAAAAAATAACTACCACCAATAACTAATACTTTCACAAATATCCCACCTTTGTCTTCATTATATAGAAAAACCATCATAGGCACAACATATATGCCTATAATGGTAAATCACGTTTTTTAAAAAGACATTGTCCAATCCCAAACAACAACAAAGCACTCACAAAAAGTATAAATACATAAACAAATGCCTGATATTCTCCACTCGATAAACTTTGAGGATCAAATAAAGTTAAGGGTGTCAAATAATTAAGAATTTCAAATTGTTGACTGACATCAGATAACATTTGAATTAAAATAAACACAATACCTAATCCAGCACCAAAGCCAATAGATAACTTAGCTTCATTAAACAAAGCACAAGATAGATAACATAAACTTCCCAATAAACAATGGATACCTAACAATCCTATATTAACAGATAAAAAGGAAATCATATCTATACTCGCATCTTTAACCATCAACCAGGCATAAATAGAAATAAATCCAAAAGCATATATAACAACAATGACCAATGCTGTTAATAAAACCATCAGCTGTGTCATCATGAACTGTTGGCGACTTAAAGGTGTTGCCAATAAATAAGCCATAGATCCATGATCTACATATTGACCAATCAAACGATAACATAAGATCACACTTAATAAAAAAGGAAAAACAATAAGTATAAATCCATATAGATAATTTGTAATAAAATCTAAAAGTGTTGTCGCTATGTTCATCATACCAAATGCCGCAAAAATTTGTGGCATAGATTTTGCTAATATTTCCAGACTACTATTCATATCTGGATCATACATAGCAATAATAATGCTTGAATACATCGTTATCACAACAAGAAAAAGCAAAAGAATTTTATAGTTTGATTTTAATTCTTTTTGATATAAAGTCCAAGACATCTACCATCACTCCCCATAATATTGTAAAAAGATTTCTTCTAATGATTGTGAGCGAATATTTAAATCATTCACCTTATAATGAGATAAATCTTTAATAAAATCATCAATATGTCCTTGAAGCATTAAAGACACATAACATTCATTTTGCCTGGCATCAGGATATTTTTTCATAAATAAGTTTGCTTCCTGTAATGAACTGAATTGAATTTCATAATGTTTATAACGATTATGTTTAAGTTTTTCCATATCTTCAATAGCTACAATTTGACCAGCTTTAATAATAACCACACGATCACATATATTTTCAATCTCTTCAAAAATATGTGAAGACATAAGAATTGTCTTTCCCTGTTGTTTGAATTGTTTCATCAATTCTACAAACTTTAATTGCATTAATGGATCAAGTCCACTTGTAGGTTCATCTAAAATCAAGATTGGCGGATTTTGCATAAATGCTATGACTAAACCTATCTTCTGTTTCATTCCTTTAGACATACGTTTGATTGGAGCTTTTGCATCCAATTCTAAAAATTGCATCAATTCATAAGCATAACTCAAATCTTGCATTCCCTTCAGTTTAGCAATCAGTTGAATAAAATCTATTCCTGTCATATCATCAATAAATGACATTTCACCTGGCAGATAACCTACCATTTTTTGAATCTGAGCAGCATCCTGAAAACAATCTAAACCATGAATTTGAACAATGCCACTATCTGGTTTCATAAATCCCATCAAATGTCGAATCGTTGTTGTCTTCCCACTACCATTAGGTCCTAAAAATCCCAGTGTTTCTCCTTGTTTGATTTGAAAACTCATATTAAAAATACCACGTTGACATCCATAATCCTTTGTCACATGATCAATTGTTATGATATTCATTTTATTCCCCTCCCTACCTCTATTTTACTCTCTTGTCAATCTTTCACAATAAAAATATGATGTTCACTTTTTAATACTCAATATTCAAAAAGAATATAAAATCATAAGATAAAAAAGATAATCATTTTCTATCATTCAACGATTATCTTTCTCATAATAGTATCAACTCATAGAAAACCATAAATATTTATTTTACATTTTCACTTATGAGTGAATCAAGTGATAAAATTCTTCATAGCTGATATTCATTAAGATATGATCTTGGATTTTCTCTATCTGCTGTTCATTGCACTCCTTGACCCATTCAAAATTCATGCCTGGAAATTTCTTCAACAGAATTTGAATAAGACTTTTCATTTCACCTCGTTTTTCTAATTTTTCCATCATATCACACATAATTTTCTTTCCTCCTTTTTCCTGTTTAAAATATCTGACTCTTTCTTTTAAAACCTCATAATACATATCTTCATGATTTTCACATCTTAAATCATGCATCAGCTTCCCTAGGGGTGTTTCATCTTCCTTGGTGGCATTCATATAAATGATATGTACCTTATCTTCAAATGCTTTTCCATCTTCGCCATACCTCTGGATATGATTTTTCAATCTGTTTGTTTCTAGAACATCCTTTTCACATATGAAAATAACATAAATCTCAGGTAACTTTTCCCACTTCTCATTAACATATGACAGACTGCTATCCAATATGCTGGCATGAAACCTCGCCCTTAAGGGTGAAGCATTCTTTAGACTTCTTTCCATTTCCACATCAATAATATTCCCATTCTCTGTTGAAGCTACTATATCCATAATGACCGTTCTACCATGAAGATTTCTGTATTCATCCTGAATATGCCATTTTGTAATGGAAATATCTTCCTCAAAAATGATATTGAATAATAATTTAATGCAGCGGGGATCATTGAAGATAACTTTCATAAAGATATCATCAATAGGTCTTAATGCTTTCACAAATTCAAGATATTCCTGATTCATTTTAACCATTCCTTTGATTTTTTTATAGTTTCAATATCCTAGATATTTAAGGAATGATAATCTAAAACCCTTCACTTATCTATATACGCATTAATTTGACATTTTTCTTTTTTTCAGGATAAAAAAAGTTAAAAAACATATCTTTCTAAAACAAATATACCATAATATTTGCTGATAGTAAATATTATGGTATAAACTCATATGAACACAGATATTTATACATTAAAAATAAAATCATTGATTTAGTCTACTATTACCGGTAAACTATTTCTTTTTCATCATTCTTCTATTATCTTTGTTTGAAGAAATACATTCACACATCTTACATACGATTAACGACTACTTACCTATATCTTCATCAATATGCTTTCAATTTTCTAGCATTAAACGATTGTACTCATCATCGAATTTAAAGGCCTGTTCTATCAATTCACTCCAACTTCTGCTACCATTTATTTTTATAGCTTTATCCACATTCCATTCATGATATCTTAATTCAGCCATATCGTTGTTCTCAATTGATTTTTCCATCACGATTTCAAAAAAAAAAAAAAAAACAGTAATCACATCATATGATTACTGTTATCTGAATTATTTATTCACTTTAAAATCAATACTTGTTGTGGTTAATTTCATATCAACAATATATATTGTAGAATCAATTTCATCTACCTTATACAGTACACTTAATTTACATTTTGCTAATTCATATGTTCTATAGGCAGCACTTCCCACATAGGGCATCCCACTTTTTGGAAAAGTTTTTAAAACTTCAAACATACTTTTCAAATATCTTGATGCATTTATTTTATTTTCTTCTATAAATAATTTTACACTTTCATCTATAATTATTCGATACATTATAGACCTTGACCTTCAAGAGCATCTAAAAATTCTTCTTCAGAATATGATTGCCTTTTTCCACTTTTAATGTCTTCAATTCTTTTATCCATCTGTGTAAGATAAACATTTGTCTTATAAATCTTGATAAGCTCTTTGAAAACATCTTCTGGAACAAGATAATCATTTCCCTGTTTCTTAAATTTATCCAATGATAAATCCATAATAAACACGCTCCTTCCTTTCTTTATTATAGCATACTATTCTTCATTTTATTACTTTTTTATATATTGAAGTTTTATGTATTCTTTCCATTGATGTGTATCATTTTTAATATCAATGCTTAAAATAGCATTTTAGTTGACTGTTTCTAGAACATTCTGTTCACATGTGAAAATAACATAAATTTCAGAAATTTTTCCTCTTCCCATTAACATATGACAGGCTACTATCTAATATACTAGCATGAAACCTCACTCGTAAAAATAAAGCATTTTTTAGATTTCTTTCCATTTCAGCATCAGTAACTTTCCATGTTTTCACAAATTCAAGATATTCCTGATTCATTTTGATCATTCCTCCTTTTATTTTTTATAGTTTCAATCTCCTAGATATTTAAGGAATGATACTCAAGACCCCTCTACTTATATATACGCAATATTTTGACATTTTTCTTTTTTTCAGGATAAAAAAGTAAAAAAACATATCTTTCTAAAATAAATATTTATCCATAAAAAAACTATAAAGAACTTTCCATTCTTTATAGCCTTTTTCATCTTAATTATAAACCTTTTTCAGTTAATTCTCTTGCGACATCATCTTTAATTGTGACACCTTCTGCTTCAAGCTGAGCAATCTTAGAAGCAAACTGTGGTAAGTATTTTTTATGTGCCAATAATAATTCATCTAATACTCTCTTTGCTGTAGCTCCTGATGGAATCTGTGGATTAAGGATAAATGCTTGTAATGCCTTTCCATAATCTCCTGTGACTGCGGCTTCTTCTACACACCATTCCATGTTCTTCATGCATTGTAGCCATCCTCTTTCTGCTGGCTGGAATGGTCCAAATGCTATCGCTTTTGCGCCCGTTGCTCCAATATATGCTGAAACTTCTACTGCTGCTTCTGGTGGTAAATCTGGGACAGCTCCATTATTTCTTGTTGTGACAACGATATGTGTATTCTTATTCGCATAGATAGATGCGATTGTTTCACATGCTGCATCACTGTAATGTGCTCCTCCACGTTTAGCAAGCTGTTCTGGTTTATGATCCAATTCAGGGTTTTTATACAATTCAAACAATTCTTCTTCTGTCAGTTTGACCTGTTGTGCTCTTGTTCCAATTGTACTGTATTCTTCAAGACCATGTTTCAACATTTCTTCTTGACGATAGTAATATCTATGATATCCACAAGGAATCATTTGCATTGTATCAAGCTGTTCTTTAAAGAAAGGAATGTCATGAATATTCGCAGGAATTCCTCCATCTTTTCCTTCATACATTGCATCAATGATTTGTTGAGTGACTTCATTTCCATGTTCATCATAAACTTTATGCCAGTGGAAATGATTTAATCCTGCAAACTTATATGTTAACTGATCTAATGTTTTTCCAATTGTTTCAGGTTCAGCCATCATTGCACCTACTGGAACATTACATAATCCAATCACTTTATTCCATTTTCCATATTTCATGACAGCTTCTGTGACCATTCCACTTGGATTTGTAAAGTTAATCAACCATGCATCTGGACATAATTCTTTCATGTCTTCGACAATGCTTAAGATGACAGGAATTGTTCTGAAAGCTTTAAAGATTCCTCCAGCTCCATTTGTTTCCTGACCTAACATACCATATGAAAATGGAATTCTTTCATCTTTGACACGGGCATTCAATAAACCTACTCTAAATTGAGTTGTGACAAAGTCTGCATCTTTCAATGCTTCTCTACGATCTAAAGTCAAATGCACTTTGACATCATAAGGAGATGCATCCCACATACGTTGAGCCATAGCACCAACAATTTCTAGTTTTTCTTTTCCATCTTCGATATCAACTAGCCAAATTTCTCTAATTGGAAGTTCATCATATCTCTTGATAAATCCTTCCATCAATTCTGGAGTATAGCTACTTCCTCCACCAATTGTTACAATTTTTACCGGTTTCTTTTCCATAATCAATCCTCCTTTATCCTTAATGATAAGTATAATATCAAATCATTTATTTTGCTTATTATTTTCATTTATTGAAAAGAGTTTCTTTCCCTATATCATTCATCAGTCTTTTCATGCTTATTTTATTAAAAAAAGAAGATACTTATCATCGTATCTTCACAAATGTTTTATGAGATGATTTATATGACATGAAAAAGAATTTTCAAACTCAATCATTCACTTTATTATTTTTCTTTTTCTTATTCGCATAATAAGCACGAACAAGCGTTTGTGTCTTTCTAATATGTTTTTGAATCGTATCTTTTGCTAATTCTTTATCACCAGCCACAATAGAATTTAAAATAGCACGATGTTCCTGAATAGCTGTTTCCAATCTTTCAGGCTGGGTAATAGAATGACGACTTGTGACAGAAACATAATAATGCACATCTTTTAACAGCTGTTCAAAATATTGAGATTGTGTTGCCTGATAGATTGTTTCATGATACAAAATATTCAAATCATTAATTTTTTCCTGATCTTTTTTTGCAGTATAAAATTCCATCAATTCAAACACATCTTTAATTTTAGCTAAATGTTCTTCATCCATTCTATCAATAGCCAGTTGAATCGCTAAGCCTTCTAAAGCACAACGAATTTCAAACATATCATCAATATCTCGTGGTGAAAATCCCTTGACATAAACACCTTTATTAGGAATACTTTCAACCAATCCTTCTAACTCTAATTGTTTTAAAGCTTCTCTAATAGGTGTACGACTGATTTTTAATTCATTAGCTAAAGCCAATTCATTTAATTTTTGCCCATGTTCATATTCTTCATTTAAAATGCGATCTCTTAAAATATCAAATATTTTATTTCCCAAAGAGCCATGTGTTACATGTTCAAATAAACTATGTGACGGCATATGTTTCCCTCCTATAATTCTTTTATAATGGCGTCTACAAATTCAGTAGTGGAAGCATGTCCACCAATATCAGGTGTAACAGTTTCCTGTTTTTCAACAACTTTTGATAATGCCATTCTTAAAGCATTTGCCGCTTCGATCTTTCCCAAATCTTCCAACATCAACGCAAAAGCTAATAATAATGCACTTGGATTGGCGATATTTTGACCTGCAATATCTGGGGCACTACCATGAACAGCTTCATAAATACGATATTCATCTCCAATATTACCACTAGGTGCAAAACCTAATCCACCAACTAATCCAGCACACAAATCAGAAACAATATCACCATATAAATTAGGTGCAACCAGAACATCAAAAGTTTCAGGTCTTAAAACGAGTTGCATACACATATTATCTACAATGACTTCCTGCGCTTCAATATCAGGATAACACTTGGCAACATCTCTAAAAGCTTCCAGGAAAAGACCATCTGTATATTTCATGATGTTGGCTTTATGAATAGCTGTCACTTTATGACGACTATTGATTTTCGCATATTCAAAGGCATAACGACAAATTTTTTCACTGGCTTCTCTGGTAATCAATTTGACACCATTGGCTATGTTTTCATTCAGTTTATATTCAATCCCCTTATATAAATCTTCTGTATTTTCACGAATGATGACCAAATTTATATCATCATATCTAGAATTGATTCCCTTGAATGAACGGATTGGTCTAACATTGGCATAAGTCGCAAACTTTTGTCTTAATGCCACATTGACACTTCTAAATCCTGTTCCAATAGGTGTTGCTGTTGGGCCTTTCAATGCCCATTTATATTGTTCAATGGCTTCAACAAGTCCAGGTTCAAAAACGTCTCCAGTTTCTTTGGCATACTCAGCCCCCGCACGATATTTCACCCATTCTATATCTAAATTCATGGCTGTTGTTAAAGCTTCAACACTTTTGGCAATTTCTGGTCCAATCCCATCACCTGGAATTAATACAGCTTTCATTAAAAATCCCCTCCTAATTCTTTAATCGCATTCAACAATCCACCTTGTAAAATCATTGTTTTTTCTCTTGGTGCTAAAGCCAACTGCGTTGATAAAGTTTCTTTTGTACGTTGATTTTGAACTATAATCGGTTGATCATTTTCTACAGATTCTTTGACATTTAATAAAATATAGTCATCTTCTTCATTAAAGAAATCATAACCTTTCTGATCAATCACAATCGGTAAAATACCATTATTAATCAAATTAGAACGATGAATTCTTGCAAATGATAAAGCAAAAATAGCTCTAATCTTTAAATAATTCGGTACCAAAGCCGCATGTTCTCTTGAAGATCCTTGTCCATAGTTATCACCACCGACGATAAATCCACCATGATTTTCCATAGCTCTTGTATAGAACTGATCATCCACTTTTGAAAAAGCAAATTTAGCCAAATGTGGAACATTAGAACGGAATGGTAATAATTTTGAATCTGAAGGAACAATATGATCAGTTGAAATATTATCTCCTACTTTTAACACAACTTTTCCTTGAATATCAGCTGATAGTTTTTCACCACGAGGAACTGGTTTAATATTAGGTCCCATATAGACTTTTGTATCTGGATCATATTCATTGATAAAAAAGTTTTCATTTTTAATAAATGGTGTTGATGGAACTTCATCTAAATACATATCTTCTTCAAATTCACATGATAGATATCCTTTAACAGCAGACAAGGCAGCAATTTCTGGTGAAACCAGATAAACACCAGCGTCATTTGTTCCAGAACGTCCTTTAAAGTTACGATTGATTGTTCTTAAAGAAATCCCTTGAGAAAGAGGTGCCTGCCCCATCCCAATACAAGGACCACAACCACATTCAAGAATTCTGGCTCCCGCATGAATCATATCTGCCAAAGCTCCATTTTGTGACAACATAGCTAAAATACTTGAAGATCCTGGCGCAATAACCAATGAAACATGATCTGCCACTTTTCTACCTTTTAAAATTTTGGCCGCACGCATCATATCAGCAAATGATGAATTCGTACATGATCCAATGACAACCTGATTGATATGCATACCTTCCAGTTCCTTAACACTCACCAC
This sequence comes from Massilimicrobiota sp. An105, assembly GCF_002161155.1. Taxonomy (NCBI): domain Bacteria; kingdom Bacillati; phylum Bacillota; class Erysipelotrichia; order Erysipelotrichales; family Erysipelotrichaceae; genus Massiliimicrobium; species Massilimicrobiota sp. An105. The sequence continues at coordinate 23,572 of NZ_NFLY01000027.1, read as the reverse complement.
AGCATCTGGGCTATGAGGTTTGGCTACCATTGGTTCAAGCGTAGACATATCAATATCTAAGCGTTCATCATATTGGGCATCTTCATCAGCTTTCATTTCCACATAATCAGCTTCTCTACCCTGTTGTTTTAAATATTCTAAAGTTCTTGCATCGGTTGGAAAAATAGATGTTGTTGCACCAAGTTCAGCTCCCATATTACAGATTGTGGCACGATCTGTTAATGATAAAGAAGCAATTCCTTCACCTGTATACTCTACAATCTTATTCACGCCACCTTTTACGCTTAATAACTGTAAAATTTTTAAAATGATATCTTTAGCACTCACCCAAGGTGCTTTTTTACCTGTCAGATGAACCTGAATCACACTTGGACATTGTAAATAATATTTTCCTGTTGCCATCGCAACTGCAACATCCAATCCCCCTGCACCAATCGCAATCATTCCCATAGCACCACATGTTGGTGTATGTGAATCACTTCCAACCAGCGTTTTCCCTGGTTTTGAAAAGTTTTCTAACTGTAACTGATGACAAACACCATTCCCTGGTTTTGAAAAAGTAATCCCATGTTTTTTCGCAACACTGCGAATAAACTCATGATCATCCATATTTTCAAACCCCGTCTGTAACATATTGTGATCAATATAAGCTACTGCCTTTTCAACTGCAACTTTCCCTGTATCCATAGCTTCTAACTGTAAATAAGCCATTGTTCCAGTAGAATCTTGCGTCAATGTCTGATCAATTCCAATACAGATTGGAGTTCCAGGAATTAATTCTCCCTCTTTTAAATGTGCCTGTAAAACCTTATATGCTAAATTCATTTTTAACCACTCCTTCACTTATTGTATACAATTATACAAGGTTATGTTTAAACAATCAACTATAACTTTTACAGTTTATCTTTTCAATGATGTATGTTACAATGAACGAGGTGATCAAAATGATATTAGCTTGTTCATCTTTAAAAAAGTCATTCCAAGGAACAGACTTGCTCAAAGATATTACTTTTAAAATTGAAAATCATGATAAACTGGCTATTATTGGTGTCAATGGGGCAGGAAAAACCACACTGCTTAGAATCATCTGTGGTGAAGAAAGCTATGACAGTGGTGAAATCTTTATGCCTAAAAATACCAAAATAGGCTATTTATCTCAACATAATACATTAAATCCAGAATTTTCTATTTATCAGGCTCTCGAAGATGTCTTTTTGCCTCTTATTGAAACAGAAAAACGTCTTCGTGAACTTGAAGTGCAGATGTCAACGAGTCAACAATTAGATGCTATTATGGATGAATATGAACGCTTAACATATGAATTTGAACATAATGATGGTTATAGCTATCAAAGTCAAATCAAAGGTGTTTTAAAAGGTTTAGGTTTCGATGAATCTATGTGGGAAATGCCTATTTCTATTTTGTCTGGTGGACAGAAAACACGTATTGCTTTAGGTAGACTTCTTTTATTAAAACCAGATCTTTTATTATTGGATGAACCTACCAATCATTTAGATGTTGAATCCATTGAATGGCTGGAAAACTATTTAAAAAATTATCCTCATGCGATTATTATGGTTTCCCATGACCGTTATTTCATTGATCAGATTTCTAATCAGATTGTTGAAATTGAACATGGCAAAGCTACAACTTATAAATGTTCATATCAAGAATATGCAATTATTAAAAAACATAATCGTGAAGTAGAATTAAAACATTATATTGATAATCAAAAAGAAATCAAACGTATGCAGGAAAGTATTGATTTATTAAAATCATTTAATCGTGAAAAACAAGTCAAACGTGCAGAAAGCAAAGAAAAAGCTTTAGCTAAGATGGAAAAAGTTGAAAAACCAGATGCCCTGCCACAAGCGATACGTATCCAATTTCAACCATTGGTAGAATCAGGATATGATGTACTTAAAGTGAAAGATTTAGCCATGGCATTTGATAAACCACTTTTTGAACACATTAATTTTGAAGTTAAAAAACAAGAACGTGTTGCTTTAATTGGTCCAAATGGTATTGGAAAAACAACATTGTTTCATCTGATTTTGAATGATTATGTCCCAACGGCTGGTAAAATCAAATTAGGCAGCAAAGTCATGATTGGATATTATGATCAGGAACACACATCATTATCTTTCAATAAAACGATTTTTCAGGAAATCAGTGATACATACCCACAAATGAATAACACACAGATTAGAAATGCCTGTGCTTCTTTTCAATTTAAAGGGGATGATGTTTTTAAAACAATTGATGTTTTATCAGGTGGAGAACGTGGTCGTGTTGTCTTAATGAAATTATTATTATCTCGCTGTAATTTCCTGATCTTAGATGAACCAACCAATCATTTAGATATTGAATCTAAAGAAGTCTTAGAAGATGCTTTACTTTCATTTGAAGGAACAATTCTCTTTATTAGTCATGATCGTTATTTTATTAATAAACTCGCTACAAAAGTTGTAGAAATGGATGCTCATGGCAGTCATATTTATAGTGGTAATTATTCTCAATATATGGATCACAAAATAAAAGTAAAAGAAACCAAAGAAAAAAATAATACATCTTATATTGAAAATAAAAAAGCCCAATCTTTACAACGTAAACATCAAAATCAAATCAAAAAAATTGAAAAAGAAATTTCTACACTAGAAAATCAAATCAAAGAATGGAATCTTCAATTACAGGAAGAAGACGTACTCAATGATTATAAAAAATATAATGAAGTCGTTCAAAAAATTGATGATGGTCATACACAACTTGATCAGCTTCTTGAACAATGGGAAAATATGCAACAAGATTAAATATATGTATTCCTACCAATAAACTGGTAGGATTTTTTATACTCATCTCAAATTGAATTAACTCTCCCATAAAATGAAAATAGAACATGTTCACTATCTATGAAATTATCTCCAACAATAACAACCCTTGATACATTAGATCTATTCTTCATCTTCATGACCTCCTATACATAATATATTTGTTATAACATATATTTCAGACTGTTGATAAACAATCTGTTTGTTGATAGTCTGAAGAACTTTTTATTAAAAAATTTGTGTGGTATAATGAATTCAAGAAAACTGAAGTCACAAAAATAATATAAAGATTGTGAGACTAATTGGTCAAGGCTATCTTGCCTTGATTTTTTTAAAATAAATCATAAAAATAAAGGAGATTCATTATGCTGGAAATTAAAAATATTCATATTGCTTTTGAAAGAACATTATTCAATAATGCTGACATTCAATTTTATGATTCATCTATACATGCCATTGTAGGTAAAAGTGGCAGTGGTAAAACAACATTTTTGAAAAGTATCATACATGATTCAACGTATGTACAGTCCAAAATGTATTACAATAATGTAGAAGTTCTTGAGAAGGATGATTTCGTGAGAAATCATGTTGCTTATGTAGATCAGTTAGGAAGCTTTTTTCCAAATATGACAATCAAACAACATTTTCAATTCTATGCAGAAATGAAAAAAGAAAAAGTTGATGCAAATACTATGAACCAATATCTAGAGAAAGTGAATTTATACAACATTAACATCAATAAGTTACCAAGTATTCTCTCTATTGGAGAAAGAAAAAGATTGTTAATTGCTTTAGCATTATTTTGTGATAAAGATATTATTATTTTGGATGAACCAACAGCATCGCTGGATAAAAAAAATATTGATTTACTAAAAGAATTATTACTTTCATTAAAAGATAAAACAATCATATTGACTACTCATACACCAGAAATATTGGATATCTGTCATGTGATATACAAGCTAGAAAATCACGCATTTCTTTGTCAAAAGAAAGATATTGATGATCAACAGGAAATTCAAAATGTTTCAACAAGGCATCATCAGTTTTCATTTATCAGATATTTTAGATACAAGAGTCCTATCCAGTGGATCCAATATATTGGAGTAATTGCTATTTCCATTTTTATTCTCATCCAATCTTCTTTGATTATTGATTCCTTTTTTAGTGCTTCATATGTTAATCCTCTAACAACAAATCAATCTTCGAAAGAGATGCTGTATATCAGGCACAGGGAAGGAGATCTGGTATGGAATTATGTACCATCTGTAGATAATGATTGGTCAAGACCTTTTAGTGAAAGTGAACTGAATAAAATCAAACAGTTGGATGGTGTTAAAGATATTAAGAAATTCTACGCATTGACAACAACCAATCCGGGAAATACGGAAGATAGTCAAGATTTAACAGTCGTCAAAGAAAATGGAAAATCAAATACCTATTCGGTCAGTGATTTTGGTAGCAGTGCACCTCAAATCTTTCCTTATTATGAAGGCAATGATTTTAATGATCATGATGATGGTGTCTATATAAGCTACTGGATGTCACAGACCTATGATATTCAAGAAGGTGATACCATCAAGGCCAACTTTTATGTGCCTAAAGATCAATATGTAAAGGAAAACGGGCAAGAATATCGAAGTACAACATATACACTCAGAAATATGGAATTTCAGGTTGATAAGGTTCTTGGAGAAAGTGAGGCCTATGAAACACCAGCTGTTGAAACGATCATATATATACCTTATGAGAAACTGATGGATATCATAAACCATCGAGATGAAAATGAAGAAGTCATCTCAAGCTATTATATAGATAATGTTCTTTCTAAACAGGTATCACCAGAACCCTATGTCATCAATGAATATGTATTGTTTGTAGATGAAGATTGTGTTTTCGATGCTTATAATTCTATTCTGGAAATGGATGATAAGTATGATGTCTATTCCATGTATATGGAATCTTATCAATTGAGTCAATTGAATAAGCAAGCCTTTCAATCGAAGTTGCTAGGCTTTGGTGCTATCTGTGGTATAGGATTGATTGCAATACTTACGATTCAATACTTCCTGATGAAATCAAGAAAGAAGGAATTCAAACTATTGGAAGATAATGGAATACAGGATAAGCTGATTAAAAAAAGTCTATTTTTAGATAATTTGATTTACTTTATAAGTATTATGATAGGTGGTCTCTTATGGATATATATTGACATAGAGAGATATGATTTTGTTGTCAGCCAGTACATGGCAGTCTTAGGAATATGTTTTGTATTATTGTTTATAATGCAGACAATTTCTTATGTAACTTTCAAAAGAAAATAAGACCCAATCTTATGATCAATCCAAAATCTAATGAAAGGTGTGAATGAGCAATGCTGGAACTTAAAAATATTTCACTATCATTTGACAAAGAACTAATCAAGAATGGAGAACTATGCATTCAAGATCATCAGATAACTCTTCTTTCAGGAGCCAGTGGCTCAGGAAAAAGCAGTTTATTATATGATATGGCCTTTTTATGTCATCAAAGTCAAATGGATTATATCTTTGATGGGAAAGATGTTCAGACATTAAGCAAAGATGATATCAGAGATATTCAACGTCATAAGATTGCCTTTGTTTTTCAAAATATACCTTTATTTAACAGTATGGACTTAATGGAAAATATTCGCTTTTTTTCAAGTTTCACACAAGAAGTATTTGATGAAGAAAAGGCAAGACAGTATCTGACAGATCTGGAATTATTTTTAGATGATCATACAGATATTGAACATTTATCCGGTGGAGAAAGACAGCGTTTATCTATTATTTGTGCTTTGATGAAAGATACTCCCTATATATTTATGGATGAACCTACATCCTATCTGGATGAAGATAACAGAAAAGAATTCTTAAAAATTCTAGATTTATTAAAAAATCGTTATCATAAAACGATTCTTATCGCTTCTCATGATAGTATATTATATTCAGCCTGTGATAATCTTTATGAAATCAAGAATCAACAGATACACTGTTTAAAAAAGGCTGATTTCAATCATCATGAACAAACACTCAATCAAAGCAAAGGCAAATATCTTTTTAAGAAGCTTCCTTATTTTTATAAATGTGAATTCAAAAAGAATCAATGGAAACATAGAATCTTTCAAGTCTTTTTAACATTCATTTTATTTATAAGTACATTTTGTGGTATGTATTTACAGTATTATCAAAAGCAATTGAACCAAAAAGTAGAAGAATACAAGAGCTCACAACTGGTTATAGAGATGGATGGAAAGATAAGTGGCACAATGCTAAGAGAAATGGAAGGCTTACCCACTATCAAATCAGTCAAAAGAGTATTACCACTGATGAGTGACAATCAATATCTGATATGTCCTTATCTAGAAAGTGATTTCTTTACTCGAGGAATTAAGCAGTCATTGCATAATGACAGTCACACAGGTGTCTATATTAATTATGAAACATATAGAGATACAAAAGATCAGGCCATAGAGATTGAAGTTGAAGGAAAAAGTTTTACAATTCAACCAGATTATCAATTGGATAAATCATTTCCAGATTATAAATTTGGTTCAAAGCTGGCAAGAGTCATCTATCTTCCTTATGAAGATTATCTAGATATTTACAGCTATAAGGATGATTCCCCAATTCAATCATCATTTGCCTTAGTATCACTGGATGATAAGCAGTTTTATCTTGAAAGCTTAGAAGCCCTTCATAATCTATATGATGACAAATTATTAAACAGTCAAATGGAAATACTCGCTTTATTAGATGTCAAAAATATGAGCGAACAACTTACCAATTCCTTGATGATTTTTATATGTACGATTGTCTTGATTTCAATCATCTTACTTAAAATGATTGACTCTTATCATTTGAGATTTTCACAAGTATTATTGGAAAGCAATGGAATCTCCGTTCAAGAAATACGAAAACAGTATATCATTAAAGAATTATCACAATATGCTTTACCCATTTTCATTGCTTATATAATCTTATTGATAAGCTATGCGATATTAAAGATGTTGAATATACAAATCATGGTGTATTCTTTAATCATACTCATATGTTGTGCATTCATCATGTTTATATTATCTATTTTCATTTATAACATCATGAATAAAATATTTTCTACAACCAAAATTCTAAGATCCATTTAATGTAATCTTGTCCTATTATTTTTACTTCCATATAAAACTGAATTATATGCCTAAGCATAAAAATATTCCTACCAGCTTCCTGGTAGGAATATACATATTTCTTTAACGACTTAACAGGGGATAGCCTAGATGGGCTTTATCCCTTTTTTATGTTCTAATAAATTCTATATAGCGTGTTCCCTGAAAAGTGAGTTCCCCATAATCACCTTCCACTAGAAAACCATATTCACGTCCGTTCACTACAAATTCTAAACGATCTCCACTTTTCACTTCAAAAGTCACATAATAAGTTGTTGATGATGTCACGCCATGATCATGACCATGATGATGAAAAGAGACGTTGGTACGTTTAGAAACAACCTTAGCATTCACTGTAAGTCTAGGTGATTGATTATTATGATGCCATTGTTGAATCCCTCTGATGATAATCACAAAAATCATGCCCAAAATCAATAACGCAACCAATGTAAACATCATATCATAACCACCTGTTTCCAATCCCATCTCAAAACCAACCATTGTCTTCCCTCCTTACAATCATTATCCCATAAAGAAGTGTATTATTGGTGAACGTAGGCATATTGATGCACAATAGCTGTCATCTGATCCCATTTCTTTTCCATATCACTGACTAATTGAAATTGTGTACGACAACGAATCAAATTATGTTCAGGATAATCAGTTTTGAAATAAACATCACCTTGTAGATAATCAGTTAAAAAACGAATACCACATTCTAATGTCATCATTAAAGCACCTAAAGGCAGCAATTCTACTTCCTGAGGTGTGAGTTTTCCTTGTGTTCCTTCAATAAAACCTTTTGTATAAACTTCAAATAAATGCATATCACATGCAACCTGAGATAAATCTTTTTCATCTTCTAAAGCTGTACTTGCGCCAAAACGAATAGCATCTCCAAAATCATTCATCACAAGTCCAGGCATCACTGTATCCAAATCCACAATACATACAGCCTGATGCTGATCACAATCAAATAATATATTATTTAATTTGGTATCATTATGTGTCACTCTTAAAGGAACTTCTCCTTTTTGTAATGCTTCATTAAAGCGATCTACATAATGTTCGTGTTCAATAACAAACGCAATCTCTTTTGATACACCTTGAGCCCTTTGCATACAATCTTCTTGCATTGCTTTTATAAAAGCATCATATCTCTTTCTTGTATCATGAAAATCTGGAATTGTTTCATAGAGCGTATCAGCAGGATAATCAGCTAACAAATTTTGAAACTTTCCAAATGCTAAAGCACTCTGATAAAAAATATTCTCATCTTCAACCAAATCATAACTCATTGTATTTTCAATAAAGGCATACATACGCCAGACATGATTGTCATGATCCTGATAATAAGGTAAATCCTGATCCGTTAAAATCACAGTGAGTGTTTCTCTTTCAGGTTCTCCTCCATTTTGAATTGTTTTGTTCTTTAAAAATGAAGTGACATTTAAAACATTTTCCATTAACTTGTCAGGACTTTGAAACACATATGTATTCATTCTCTGTAAAATCATAGATTGTGTCTGACCATCTTCAAGCTGATAATATAAACGATATGTATCATTAATATGACCATTGCCAAAAGGAATGATTTTTAATAATTTCCCCTCACATAAAAAATGTGGAATAATTTCATTGATAATTTTGTCTTGATTCATTATTTTCCCTCCTATTTCCCATATAACCATGAATCATTACTGTCTAAAATCGAAAATGATTTCTATCCTCTTATCAAATATTGTTTTGAACATCCCATTTTCAATTTATCTGATTATTTTCACATCTTTCTCTATTATTCATGATAAATCATCAATTTTCAATACACCTTCTTCAAATAGTTTTCATTTTATAAAAATTTTTTTCATCTTCTGGAAAATTTCTTATTTCAAAAAACTTTTCGATATAATAACGCTTGTATGAGGAGGAGAAATTATGATACACAAAACATTAAAACCATTTCCTAAAGATTTTCTTTGGGGTGCAAGTACTTCTGCCTATCAGGTTGAAGGTGCAAATTTAGAAGATGGAAAAGGGCCATCTTGTCAGGATGTTAAAAAAGTTCCTGAAGGAACATCAGATTTAACTGTCTGTGCTGACCAATATCATCGTTATAAAGAAGATATTGCCTTAATGGCAGAAATGGGATTTAAAACTTACCGTTTTTCTATTGCATGGACAAGAATCTTGCCTCAAGGAACTGGTGAAGTCAATCCTAAAGGTATTGAATATTATAATAATGTCATTAATGAATGTTTAAAATATGGTATTGAACCATTAGTGACTATGTTCCACTTTGATATGCCTGCTGCATTAGATGAAAGAGGTAGCTGGGGAAATAGAGAATCTGTTGACTGGTTTGTGAATTTTGCAAGAGTCATGTTTGAAAACTTCGGTGATAGAGTCAAATACTGGTTAACAATCAATGAACAAAACGTCTTAACTTTAAATGGACCAGTCATTGGAACACTTCATTTACCTGAAGGATGTACAAATGAATTAAAAGAAATTTATCAACAAAACCATCATATGTTAGTTGCTCAGGCCAAAGCCATGGCATTATGTCATGAAATGTTACCAGGAGCGAAAATTGGACCTGCACCAAACATTTCACTTGTTTATCCAGCTAGCTGTAAACCAGAAGATATTTTAGCTGCACAAAACTTCAACGCTATTAGAAACTGGTTATATTTAGATATGGCTGTTTATGGTGTTTACAACAACATTGTTTGGTCTTGGTTAGAAGAAAATGATGCAACACCTGAATTTGGAGAAGGTGACGCAGAAGCATTGAAAAATGGACATCCAGATTTCATTGGATTTAACTATTACAATACAGCAACTTGCCAGTGGTCTGATGGAACTGAAGATTTATCTGGTGCTAGTGATCAACAAACTTCTAAAGGCATTACTGGTATGTATAAAGGATTTAGAAATCCAAACTTACCAACAACTGAATTTGGTTGGGAAATCGATCCTCAAGGATTTAGAGCAACTATTCGTGAAATGTACTCAAGATATCGTTTACCATTATTAGTCACTGAAAATGGTTTAGGAGCTTATGATACATTAACAGAAGATGGAAAAGTTCATGATCAATATCGTATTAAATATTACCAAGATCATTTAACACAAGTTCGTTTAGCAATCAGTGATGGATGTGAAATGTTAGGATATTGTCCATGGTCTGCTGTTGACTTAATTTCTACTCATGAAGGTATGGTTAAACGTTATGGATTTATCTATGTGGATAGAGATGAATTCGATTTAAAAACTTTAGATAGATATAGAAAAGATTCTTTCTATTGGTATAAAAAAGTCATTGCTTCTAACGGTGAAGATTTAAGTGATTAAACTTGTTGAAAAACAAGTTTTTTCATTGTAAAAATGATAGTCAAAATATTTGATTTTTTATATAATGAACATTAAGGAGGAATAAAATATGATACATAAAACACTAAAATCTTTCCCTGAAGATTTTCTTTGGGGTGCAAGTACTTCTGCCTATCAGGTTGAAGGTGCAAATTTAGAAGATGGAAAAGGACCATCTTGTCAGGATGTTAAAAAAGTGCCTGAAGGAACTTCTGATTTGACTGTTTGTGCTGACCATTATCATCATTATAAAGAAGATATTGCCTTAATGGCTGAAATGGGATTCAAGTCTTATCGTTTTTCTATTGCTTGGACAAGAATCTTACCTCAAGGAACTGGTGAAGTCAATCCTAAAGGTATTGAATTCTACAACAACTTAATTAACGAATGTCTCAAATACAACATTGAACCTATCGTGACAATGTTCCACTTTGATATGCCTGCTGCATTGGATCAAAGAGGTAGCTGGTCAAATAGAGAATCAATTGACTGGTTTGTGAATTTTGCGAAAGTGATGTTTGAAAACTTCGGTGATAGAGTCAAATACTGGTTAACAATCAATGAACAAAATATGTTAACACTTGTTGGTCCTGTTATTGGAACATTGACTATACCTGAAGGATGTACAAATGAATTAAAAGAAATCTATCAACAAAACCATCATATGTTAGTTGCTCAGGCAAAAGCCATGGCATTATGTCATGAAATGTTACCAGGAGCTAAAATTGGACCTGCACCAAACATTTCACTTGTTTATCCAGCTAGCTGTAAACCAGAAGATGTTTTAGCTGCTCAAAACTATAATGCCGTTAGAAACTGGTTATATTTAGATATGGCTGTTTATGGTGTTTACAATAATCTTGTTTGGGCTTGGCTAGAAGAACATGATGCAACACCTGATTTTGGTGAAGGTGACGCAGAAGCATTGAAAAACGGTCATCCAGATTTCATTGGTTTCAACTACTACAATACGGCAACTTGTGAGTGGGAAGATGGTACTGTAGAATGTGACTCTGCAGCTGACCAACAAACAGCACGTGGGGAAACAGGTATGTTTAAAGGATTTAAAAACCCTTATCTTCCAACAACTGAATTCGGTTGGGAAATTGACCCTATGGGATTTAGAGCGACAATTCGTGAAATGTATTCAAGATATCGTTTACCATTATTAGTCACTGAAAATGGTTTAGGAGCTTATGATACATTAACAGAAGATGGAAAAGTCCATGATGCATATCGTATTGAATATTTAAGAAAACATATTGAACAGATCAGACTTGCGATTAGTGATGGATGCGAAATGCTAGGATATAATCCTTGGTCTGCTATTGACTTAATTTCTACTCATGAAGGAATGAAAAAACGTTATGGTTTCATTTATGTAGATAGAGATGAATTTGAATTAAGAACACTGAAGAGATATCGTAAAGATTCTTTCTATTGGTATAAGAAAGTCATTGCTTCTAACGGTGAAGATTTAACAGATTAGAACTTGTCGAAACAGACAAGTTCTTTTATAATAACCAAGAGGTGTTTTTATGAAGAAAATCAAATATTTTATACCATCCTTCATCTTAATGATCATCATTTTTATGTTTTCACAACAAACAGGAAATGAATCATCTGGACTAAGTTCACAAATTGTTTTATGGATTCAAACTTACTTACATATTCCTATAACAGAATTGATTGTCAGAAAGGCTGCTCATATGAGCGAATATGCTGTTTTAACTTTGACTTTTATTTATGGATTCTATAAGAATCAATATCCATTGAAAAAGATTATCGTCTATTCACTTATATGTGCTTTTCTATATGCCTGCACTGATGAATTCCATCAGTTATTTATAGGTGGCAGAGCTGGTCAATTCATTGATGTTCTTATTGATACATGTGGTGCCCTGATCGCCATTGTGATTTATTATTTTTATAATTATTGGAAAAGAAAAAACTCAAGTCTGAAATAGATTTGAGTTTTATTCATAATTAAGCAATTGATGTTTTTTTAATATAGGTTTAAATAATTTCATAAAAATACCTAATGTTGGTCCAAATGTTAACGTTCCTAGAATTGTTCCTACACCAATAGACCAAGAAATATGGGCTGATAAAGTCAGTCCTATAATCATCAAGATAGATATCACATCAACAGCTTGTCTAATCGTAGAAAACTTAAAAGGTAAAAGCTTTGTCAATGCCATACAGAAGCCTTCTAAAGCAAACGTTACTTCATCCAACAACATGACAATAGACACACCAAATGCCGCTAAAGTACTAGCACATAAATATAAAACGATTCCGCCACCAAAAGAATCAAATGGGAAAGTTAAAATATGGTAAACCATAAAATTAATAACCGTACCTAGTAAAATACTAAAAGGAATCTGAAGCAATTGGCGTACACGAAATTTTTTTCTTAAAATAAGAATTTGTCCCAGCACACAACTGCTATTGAAAAGAATACCAGCCGTTCCAACTTCTATCCCAATCAGATCTGATGTTGATTTGGCTAAAGCATCCCAGGCCCCAACGCCAATACCAGCCTTTAAAGTTAAAGCTGAACCTGTCCCAGTTATAATAAACCCTAAAATAATAATGATATATCTCTTTACATTTCTATTCATGATTTCCCTCCACAACCATCATGATTATATCGAAATATTTATTTTTGTCTTTTAAATTTCAAATTATGAAACTTCAAAATAAAAAGAAGAAAATCTCTTTTCTCCTTCAACAACTAAAGTTTCTTTTCCATTAAATATCTTCTCAGTCTCACACCACGTCTTTCCACGATCTGTTCTTCTAAAACATTATACCCCTGTTTTTCAAAGAAAGGTCTTGATGTCACAGAAGCAGCTGTATTCATAAAAGATATTCCTTTGGCTTTGGCATATTTTTCCAATTGTTCAACAAGCAATGAAGCAATGCCTTGATGTAGATAATCAGGATGTACATAAAGCCTATCTAAATATCCTGTTTCACCAACATCACCAAATCCAATAATTTGTGAATCCTTTTCTACAACCAAAGTATGATTTCTGTTCAAAGAAACCTGCCAACGATAAACATCTGGATTTGCAGGTGCCCAGGCATCTAGCTGTTCTAATGTATAATCATGAACACAAACAGTATGAATATTATGATAAAATAACTCTAAAATAGAATCTAAATCACTTTGCCTATATAACCTCGTTTTCATCTACACCACCCCTTCAAAACTATTTTCATTATATCACACTCTTGACAAATAAGAAACATTTTCGTATGAGAACCCCAAAAGTTACCTGTCAAATAAAAAAACCAGTATCACAAGATACCAGTTTATATACCAAATAATAAATCCATATATGTTGGCATAGGCCAATATTTTTCATCTACACAATTTTCAATCTGATCAACAATCTGACGTAATATCGTCATTGTTGATAATACATCATCACGCCATATTTTTGCAATTTCTAAAATATCAGCTTCAAGATGTTGTGCTCTATCAATATGTTTTTCTAAAATCATCATTTGATTTTTCATTTGTGATAACAATGATGATAATGATTTGACATCATCCACCAGATAATCAATATTGACACCTAATTCTTGCATATGCAAAGATGTTTTTGTCATTTGATCTAAATAAGCTAATGCGGCAGGATAAATTTCATTTCTTGCCATTTTTAATGCTGTTAAAGCTTCAACTTGAATCGTTTTATTATAATTTTCAAGTAAGATTTCATAACGTGCCTGAAGTTCAATTTCACTATAAATACCTAAGCGTTTAAACATTTTAACATTCTTTTCATCTAACAAGCATTCCATAGCTTCAACTGTATTTTTACGATTTGGAAGTCCTCTTCTTTTTGCTTCTTCTTCCCATTCTTTAGAATATCCATCTCCATTAAAGATAATTCTTTGATGTTGAGATAAAAATTCTTTAATGACTTCCATAGGTTCTTTACCACTTTCTATTTCATCTGCCATTTCTTCCATTTCATAAGCTAAAATAGAATTTAAGATTGTATTAGGACCCGCAATAGATTGTGATGAACCAACAGCTCTAAATTCAAACTTATTACCTGTAAAAGCAAATGGTGATGTACGGTTACGATCGGTATTATCTTTAGAAAAATCAGGAACAACAGAAACACCTGTCTGGAATCTTGCTTTATCAATATTTTCTAATTCTGCTCCCTCAATAATCGCATGAATGATTTTATCTAAATCTTCACCTAAAAACATAGAAATGATAGCTGGTGGTGCTTCGTTAGCTCCTAAACGATGATCATTACCAGCAGTAGCAGTTGTCATACGCAATAAATCTGCATATTCATCAACAGCCTTCATTGTACATGCTAAAGCAGCTAAGAAAGGTAAATTTTCACTTGGGTTCTGTCCTGGATTAAATAAATTAACACCGGTATTTGTGACAACTGACCAGTTATTATGTTTTCCTGATCCATTCACACCATCAAATGGTTTTTCATGCAACAAACATCTTAATCCATGTTTTTTCGCAATATCCTGCATTAATAACATTAATAAATGATTATTGTCTGTTGTAATATTAACATTACGATAAACACAAGCCACTTCATGTTGCGCAGGAGCCACTTCATTATGTTTTGTTTTAGAAGGAATACCATATTTCCATAATTCCTGATCAAGTTCTTTCATAAAAGCAGCAACTTTACGCTTTAAGCTTCCAAAATAATGATCTTCCAATTCCTGACCTTTAGGTGCCATAGCGCCAAAAAGCGTTCTACCTGTTAATTTTAAATCCATGCGCTTTTGATAATATTCATCTGCTACTAAGAAATATTCCTGTTCACTTCCTACAGAAGCACTGACATGAGTGATACCTTCCATACCAAGCATTGGTAATAAACGACATGAAGCTTTTGTCAAGGCATCAACGGATTTTAATAAAGGTGTCTTTTTATCTAAAGCTTCACCTGTATATGAACAAAATAGTGTTGGTATATATAAGCTTCCATCTTTCACAAAAGCTGGTGAAGTACAATCCCATGCCGTATAACCACGTGCTTCAAAAGTTGCACGTAATCCCCCAGATGGAAAAGAAGACGCATCAGGTTCCCCTTTTCTTAATGTTTTACCACTAAATTCTAAGATAGCTTTATTACCATCAGGTTCTAAAAAAGCATCATGTTTTTCAGCAGTTAATCCTGTCATTGGCATAAACCAGTGTGTAAAGTGAGTGGCCCCATTTTCTACTGCCCATATTTTCATAGCATTCGCAATAACAGTTGCTGTTTCCTTAGCTAAAGGTTCACCTTTATCTAAAGCTTCATGAAAAGCTTTATAAGTTGATTTTGGAATACGTTCTCTCATGATATCATCACTAAAAGTCAAACATCCATAGTTTTCAAGTAACTTATTCATATCCATTCAATACATCCCCCATTTCTTTTTCCACCATTGTATCAATTTATTTTCACAATGTCTACATAAAATCTATCATGTCATAGCTAAATAACGTACATTTTCATATAATGAAATAAAAATATTTTGAATATATTCTATTGTATTTTTTACGTTTCATATTATACTTATAAAGAGGTGAATTTTTATGTTTGGACAATTTACAGCTCTTATCATTCATAGTCAAAAAGATTTCAATAATCAAATCAAAGACTATCTGGAATCTAAAGATTATATCTGTCAACAAGTCATCACATATAAAGATTTAGAAAATTATTTTGAAAATCATACTTATGATTGTGTCATCATTGAAGATAATTTTCCACGCATTCAAATAAGAGATTTTCTAGTACAAATTAAATTAAGAGGTCAGCCCATTACGATTGTTTTAAGTGATGCATTAGCTCCTGATTATTTAGAATCATTATTAAATGCTGGAGCAGATGACTACTTAACTGAACCTTTTGCTTTAAAAGATTTAGATATTAAAATTCAATCAGTCTATAAAAATGGAATATTAAAACCTAGACGTATATATCGTTTTAAAGATATTGTGATGGATACAACTGCCAAAACATGTTCATGTAATGGAAAAGCTTTAACACTAACAAAAAATGAATATAAGTTATTATCCATTCTCATTGCCCATCCTTATCAGCCTTTTAGTATTTCTTATTTGTTTGAACAGGTTTGGGGTTCTTCAATATATGAAGATGGTACATCCATTCCAGCTTTGATTGGTAATGTCATGATGAAATTAAGACTAGCTAATAATGATCAGGAATATATCAAGCGTTTTGGTAAAGATAGCTATAAAATGGCATTTTAAAAAATACATACAGAAAAGAACTTTATTGAGTCAAATCATAAAGTTCTTTTTTTCTACAAATAACTAGTACTATACATTTTATTGTAAATTAAAATACATTTTATAGTTTACAATAAAAGAAACATCTGTTATGATGACTACTGTCTTCACTAGAAAAAGAGGTGTATAAACTATGGAATATATAAAAGATACTGATTCAAATAAAACCAGAGATATTGTCTATATGAGTGTTTTTACTGCCATGATTTCTATTTGTTCATGGATTTCCATTCCTGCCAGTATTCCGTTTACTCTACAAACAATGGGTGTCTTTACGACAGTTGGTCTTTTAGGTGGTAAAAGAGGAACATTGACAGTTTTGACATATATTCTTCTTGGGGCTATTGGAATTCCTGTATTTGCTGGATTGACTGGTGGCGTAAGTGTTCTTCTAGGTACAACGGGTGGTTATATTATCGGCTTTTTATTATCAGCATTACTGATGTGGGGAATAGAGACAATCATGGGTAGAAATCAAATCGTCCTAGCTTTTTCTATGATAGCAGGTCTGATTGTATGTTATGTTTTTGGTACTGCTTGGTTTATGATGATCTATACCCAACATTCAGGTGTCATTGGGTTATCTACCGTTTTAGGATTGTGTGTCATCCCCTTTATTATACCTGACTTAATAAAAATTGGCGTTGCTCTTTTTCTTACAAACAGATTAAAGAAAAGATAATCATGAATAAGAAGCGATTAGAGTTAAGAGCACATCATGGTTTGTGTTTCAATTTTTTTGAAGGAAAAGGTTATAGTGAAGAATTCACCAAACATATGCAATCTGTTTATGATACTATGAAAAATAATCCCGATTTAAAAGTTGTTATAAAGGAAGATATCATTTGTCAAAAATGTCCTAACTTACTTAAAGATGTCTGTAAAACAAAAGAATTGGTTCAAGGATATGATCACATGGTATTATCTTTTTGTGGTTTAAAAGAGAATTCACAAATCTCCTGGTTTGAATTTTCACGTCTGATCAATGAAAAGATTATCATTCCTAATCAAAGAAAAAGTATATGTGGAAATTGTCAGTGGACAGAAATCTGTGAACGAAAAGCATAAAAACGACCTCTTCAGGTCGTTTCATCATTATTATACATATATTTCAAATTTTGTTGAAAATAAAAAAATCAACTTTAACAAAAAAACAACTAACACAAACTGTTGACTGTTTACAAGGCGATAGAACTTTCTATCCATTATATAAATGGCGTCCACGAGGTAATTTGAACACCCAATCTACTGCTTAGGAGTCACACCATTAAGGGTAAGGAGGCTACCTTCTAAGTTTAACTAATCCCCATATTTACTGACTTTTCACGAATTAAAGATGTTATTTCGTACCACCTTGTGACTGCTAATTTTAAGGCATTTTAGACCGTCCTTTTAGCAAGCATTTAGCACAAGCCTTTTGATTTGGGAAATGTTACGATGTCAATATCAGCCACCTTTTAGGTGGTGGTTATTATCCCGTGACATACAATGTTATATCGTTTATCTTATCGCCACTTGAAATCGAAAATTGTAATTTCAAGTTTTGTATGTATGGTGAAAGGCAATTTTGGGGACTGCCTTTTGCAATTTCTATTCTTCCGTTTCCAATTCTAAACGCTGCAAGATGTCTTTCGTGATACTCTCATCGTTAATCAGCGTAATTCCAAAAGTTTTCTTACCTGCATCTTTCAAAGACGCCCCGATATGATAGGCTGTTTTTCCGTCCAAAATTAAAAATCTGTCGTGAAACACACTCGTATACTTCACTTCCAATGCAGGGTACTGTGCATTGAAATTTGCCACATCTATATTACTTAATCGTGTTCGCTGATGAGTGTAAACTGTAACAGATACACCCTCATTTTTCTTCGCTAACAGATTAAGCGTTCCTACATCTACATACCCGTCTATCAACGTAATCTCTTTCTCTGCTTTCTGTATCAAGCTGACAATCAGACTAAACGCATCATATATCTGTCCGTCAAAGAATATCTTTTGACTGGCTTCCTCGTGTTCAGATATATATTCAAATATCTGCTCTAACTTCTCGTCCGTCTGCTTCTGGTATTCCAACTGCTTTAATTCCACATTGCTAATATGCTCAAATAGTAGAGCATTGTTAGCAATGAAACGCCTCATCTCTACAAAAGCCCTCATAATACCAATGCTCACATTTATGGCTATATCACTATGAAGTACGCTTGCAAGCATGGATATTCCTTGTTCGGTAAAAACATACGGTAAAGTTCTTCGTCCACCATATCCATTTTCATTCAAACTTGAAATGCCAATCTGGCATTTCAAGTTTTCATATTCCTCCACGGTAAGCTGAAATCTAAAATCATCTGGAAATCTCTTTATATTTCTTTTTACAGCTCTGTTCAATGCTCCTGTTTCCACCTGATAAAGCATAGCTAAATCGCTGTCTATCATAACCTGTTTATCACGAATAACATATATCAATTTTTCAATGGCAGGCTGTACTATTTCCACAACAGGAGTTTCTATCTGATTTTGTGACAAAACTTCTTTCCTATCTTCTGTTGCCATTATATCCTCCTAAATTTGAAATGCCAATTTGGCATTTCAAGTTTTATGTGTCATCTGCTTTGATGTTGCAAATTACAACCTCAATCATTTTCGACACTCTCATTATACCATGCGACAATTTTTTTACCATATCAAATCCCAAAAGAAAACGGGCAATCTTGAGAACCAATCTTGAGAACTGCCCATCATCTTTATAAGTTCTTTGCCAACGATTTTAGAAGTGCTACCATTTGGGGATTTGCAAGGAGCTTTTGCAACATTTCCTGTTCTTCCTGTGGAGCCACAGGAGATACTTCCTGTGATGATACCTCCTCAGCCTTTGGAGTAGCCTTGCTCTGGTAAAATTGTTCTTCAAATCTCTGAGCATTTATTCTCCTGTCCTCGTCTATATATGAGAATACACATCAGCAACCATTTTGACTTATGCGTGACCAGAGCCGCCCTGCACTGACTTCATATTTCCGCCGTTGAGCTTCAGCTTATATGTGATGCTTGAATAGCGGAAACTGTAAAAAACAACAGGTGGCAGGTCGTTATCGTTAATGAGTTTCTTTAAGGCTCAGTTAATGACTTGTCCCTCAATCTGTCTACCACAGGTAGATGCAAACACCATATTAAAATCGGTGTATTCATCTCCGAACAGCTCTTTGAGATTGTCTATTTCTTTACGGTGCTTTACAAGCATTTCTGCCACAGTCTTAGGCAAGAATACTTTTCTCACGCTCGTCAGTGTTTTCGGATCTTTCAACACCAATGCAGTATGGTTGCTTGAAAGAGCAGGTGGAAATTTGAATACTACGCCCTTTTCGTTTAATTACTCCAGAGCATCTCGGCTGACCCTTTGAAGCTCTTTATTAACGAAGATATAAGCTCGTCCTACATTGATACTTTCTTCGAAGATGTCGATACAACCCCAGGTATAAATGCTAACATAAATATGTACATAAATGATCATTTAAAAATGGTTCGACTATTCTATGGTAGTGAATGATTAGCAGAAAGGTGTTTTTGCTAATCAAATTTAACAAGAATATACGATTTGAAAAACTATAGTAAAATATGAAACGCCGAAAACCTTTATTTTACAAGGGGTTTCGGCGGAGTTTTTGGCGTCGCTAAGAGGATTTGAACCTCCGACCTACCGCTTAGGAGTTCCTTGCGGAACGTGGTAGCTAGTGGTTCGATTATCCTTACGGTGGCGTTTAACAGCGGAAATACAGGCAAAAGTCTCTGTTCCTTCTGGAAGCTGATAAACTGACCTATACTCAAATTTACTTTAAAGTGTGAGCAAACGGTTAGCAGAACGGAGCAAATCAGCCTTAAAAATCCACACGTTATATAAATCAATTTTACATCATTTATCACAAGAAAAAAAGATACTCGTATTAAAGAGGACGTTCAGAAATGAGCGTCCTTTCTCTTTGAGAATGAAAGGAGAATTAAAAGCTATGAAAAAGATATTGAAGCGATTAGCCACAGGCTTCCTTGCCTTTGCGACTATCGTTACCGCTTTGCCGACAACGGCAGTCCACGCTTCCGAGAAGCAATATTGGACAGAAAGTGCAGAGCGTGTCGGTATCGTTGAAAAAGTAATGAATGACGGTTCTATCGGTTCGACATTCAATGAGGGACACATGACCGTTGAGGGCGAGGACGCTTTCTGCGTGGATATTAACACCAACTTCCGCAACGGTTATAAGACCAGAGCCGACGCAAGCACACGCATGAGCTACGACCAGATTTCAGATGTTGCCCTCTCAATCGAGTATGTTAATCAGTATGTGCAGAGCCACAGCGGATTGAGCAGTCAGCATATCTATCTTTTGAAACAGTGCGTCGTATGGCAGAGATTGAGCGTTCATCTTGGCTGGCAATGCGATAACGTCAGAGCTTCCTATGATGAAATCTCAAAAGCCGTACAGGACGAAGTTTACGCTGGGGCGAAAGCCTTTGCCAGCGAGAACAAGGGACGCTATGAATGTGGCGGTTATATCTACTCTGGCGAGGGACAGGACATTGGACAGTTCTGGGCGAAACTTGCCGTAGGAAATGCCACCCTTAAAAAGACTTCCAGTAATGCCAGCATTACCGACGGAAACGGGCTTTACTCTATCGCTGGTGCGACATATGGTGTCTATTCTGATAAGGACTGTACGAAACAGCTTGCCACCCTTACGACTGATAACAGCGGAAATACTGATACCGTGGAAGTAAAGGCTGGAACAGTCTACATCAAAGAGCTTTCTGCTCCTGCTGGTTATAAGGTGGACAACACTGTCTATTCCTTAAATGTGGAAGCTGGCAAGACAGCGACACTCAATGTATCAGATACGCCAAAGGTCACAGACACCCTTATCGAGCTTTTCAAGATTGACATGGAAACACAGAAAGACGCTCCACAGGGCGACGCTTCCTTAGAGGGTGCGGAGTTCACATGGAAATTCTATGCGGGACACTATACCGCTGACAATCTCCCTAGTGAGCCTACAAAAACATGGGTGACAAAGACAATCGCTGAAAAGGACAGCGACGGCACTATCCATTATGTTTCCCGCCTTTCTGATGAATACAAGGTATCTGGGGACAGCTTCTATACACAGGGCGGAAAGAACGTGCTTCCTTTAGGAACGCTGACCGTTGAGGAAACGAAAGCACCTAACGGCTATCTTCTTGACGGTGCATATATGCAGACTGACGGAAGCGAGGAACAGATTAAAGGAATGTACCTTACACAGATTACCGAGGACGGCGACATTGCCGTACTGTCTGGAAGCAATCAGTACCATGTATCAGACAAGGTTATCCGTGGCGGTGTAAAAATCCAGAAAAGAGATTTAGAAACCAGCGATACCAAAGGTCAAGGAAGTGCGACTTTGAAAGACGCTGAATTTGAAATCATTTCTCTGAATGACAACGCTGTACTTGTCGAGGGGAAACTTTACAGCAAGAATGAAGTGGTAAAGACAATCCTTACCGACATTGAGGGCGTGGCTTCTACTTCTGCCGACCTGTTACCTTACGGAAAATACCGTATCGAGGAAAGCAAAGCTCCAGAGGGCTATCTGACGGACGGTGCAGAACCGATTGAATTTGAAATCACAGAGGACGGAAAAATCGTTGACCTTACAGGGACAGACACATCAATCTACAATCAAGTGAAGCGTGGCGACCTAGAGGGTGTCAAGATTGGTGCTGGCACACACCAACGTCTTGCGGGAGTTCCGTTTAGGATCACAAGCAAGACCACAGGTGAGAGCCACATTATCGTAACTGATGATAACGGGCAGTTCTCCACTTCTTCCGACTGGGCTTCCCATAAGAACAACACCAACGCAGGAAAGACCAGCGAGGACGGTATCTGGTTTGGAACAAGCGAGCCAGACGACAGCAAAGGTGCTTTGATTTACGATACCTATATCATTGAGGAATTACGCTGTGAGAGCAACAAGGGCTTTGAGCTTATCCCACCTTTTGAAATCGTGGTGTCCAGAAACAATGTGACCGTTGACTTAGGGACGCTTACTGATGAATACGAGAAAGAAATCTCTATCCATACCACAGCCACAGGCAAGGACGGCGAGAAATCTATCGTGGCAGGTAAAAAGGTAACAATCGTTGACACGGTTACGCTTGATGGGCTGGAAAAAGGCACAAAGTATCAGTTGAAAGGCTGGCAGATGTTGAAAGAGGAAAATGCCGAGCTTCTTATTGACGGTCAGCGTGTAGAGAACAGCTACACCTTTACTGCTGATGATGAAGAAATGAAAGTGGAAATTTCCTATACATTCAATGCGTCTGATTTAGGTGGCAAGAACCTTGTAACTTTTGAGGAACTTTACGACCTTTCCAATGAGGACGAGCCTGTAAAGGTGGCTGAACACAAGGACATTGACGACGAGGGACAGACTGTGCTTATCACAGAGCGTATCATCTCTATCCATACCACAGCGACCAGCGAGGACGGAAAGAAAGAGATTGAAGCTGGAAAAGACGTGACAATCATTGATACCGTTACTCTTGACGGCTTGGAAATCGGCACAAAGTATCAGCTCAAAGGCTGGCAGATGATTAAGGACGAAAATGCAGAACTTATCATCAATGGTGAACGTGTCGAGAATGACTATACCTTTACTGCCGACAGTGAAAGCATGGAAGTCCAGATTGCCTTTACATTCGACGCTTCCGAGCTTGGCGGGAAAGAACTTGTGACCTTTGAGGAATTGTTGAATGCCAAATTAAATGATAAATAGTTCTTCAATTTATTTGGTTAGGATACAAGGTGAGATAACTATAATATTCAAATTAAATTGTCCGAGCTATTTATATTATTTGCTACGT